>RFFQ01000126.1 GCA_003697105.1 Gemmatimonadota bacterium
CTTATATTAAGGGCAAAAGATCAAAATAGCGCGAAAACATTTTTTTCATACCTGCGTGAAACACTTGATATAGCACACGTTTCATAGGTATTCTTCAGGGCTGATAGAAACCGGTGACAAATACGATTAACCCGGGTTCCATCTTTTCACCGAACTGTTCAGCAAAATTCGATTATCATCGAAGAAAATTATTGCCATACCCATATTTACCGCTGTATATTCGTCAATATTCCCATTTTACCGAATTTTCATCAGATTTTAATACTCCAAGGAGATCATAATGCTTCCTATTTCTAATGTAGATGATGCCACCAAAGTGATTCATGCTGGCATTCCAGAAGACGCACATGGTGCGGTAATTCCCCCAATTTACCAAACCTCTACGTTTAAATTCAAGAATGTGGACCACGGGGCGCAACTATTCGCGGGAAAAACCGAGGGATTTATCTATACCCGGATGCGCAACCCCACTATTGAGGCGATGGAAGATAGTGTCGCCGCCCTCGAAGGGGGTTACAAAGCACTAGGGTGTGCTAGTGGTATGGCGGCAGTTCATACCATCTTTTTTGCCCTGCTCGGACAGGGTGATCATGTGATTTGCAGTGAAGCGGTTTATGGTCCCACCACCACGTTGCTCAAAATGATGAGTGCCAAATACGGGGTAGAGGTGGATTTTGTGGACACTTCCCATGCCGAAAATGTTCGGACGGCAATCAAACCAAATACAAAGTTGGTCTTTGTGGAAACCCCCTCAAATCCGACGGTGTTAGTCTCGGATTTAGAAGAAATCGCCTTTATTGCCCACCGGAATGGGGCTCAACTTGCGGTGGACAACACCTTCTCCAGCCCGATTTTACAAAAGCCGCTGGCGTGGGGCGCGGATATTGTGATGCACAGCATGACCAAGTTTCTTAACGGACATGCGGATGTCGTGGCCGGGATTATCGTTGTCAACGATGAAAAACAGTATGATCTGTTCCGCAATGTGCTTAACCAACTGGGTGGCGTGATCGATCCCTTTAACTCATTTTTGGTTCACCGCGGGATCAAAACGCTGGCACTGCGCATGGAACGCCATTGCGAGAACGCCCAACGCATCGCGGAATGGCTGGAACGGCATCCCAAAGTGGATTGGGTACACTTCCCCGGCTTGCCAAGCCATCCTCAATATGAGATTGCCCAAAAACAGATGGATGGTCCCGGAGGGGTCATCGCATTTGAATTAAAAGGAGGTCTCAATGCCGGTAAAACGGTGATGAACCGCGTTAAATTATGCCAGTTGGCAGTTTCATTGGGAGGTGTGGAAACCCTGATCCAACACCCCGCCTCAATGACCCATGCCTCGATGGGCCCAGAACTACGCCAGCAATCACGCATTACGGATGGTCTCGTCCGGATTTCGGTCGGGATTGAAAACGTTGGTGACCTTATTGCCGATCTGGATCAAGCGTTGGCGGCAGCTTAGACCATTCCCCAACCGCGAATCTTTAAAAAGCGTATTTTAACTCCAAACTTTTTTCCGGTGCGACGTACTTTGAAAGTGCGTCGCACCTGATAACCCACAAATCCCCATTAGGGGGTTTTGCATTCACGAATGGCTTCAATCCTTTGGAGCGGGACTGGAGCATTTACACTGCCATCTGTTGATAAAAGAAACGAAACTGAGTTCATGGCAATTCTCTTTGATGTTGGGTTCAAAAATTATTATATCTCACTGGAATATAATATGTTATAGGGGAAGTGCTAACGTTTTATAAAGAATATTTATGAATAATTTAAGCTATCGATGTTACTCCAATTGTTCACATTTTTAATGCTTCTATAGTACAATACTTTCGCCAAACGTTGTACGTTATTTGGAATCGTGGATTAAATTCTGATCAATTTTTCCGTAAATTTGGCGAACATACTGTAGTCCTATAATTTATTCAATATGACGAACATATTGTCGTCAGGATCGTTTTTCCCCTTTCTTTTTACACCTTTAAACAATTGGAGGATTTCATGTCAGGTCGTTTTAACACGATTTTGGATGCCATTGGGAACACGCCGTTAGTCCGTTTGAACCACATCCCGGTCGGTATAAAGCCAACGCTATGGGCAAAGCTGGAATATATGAATCCGAGTGGCAGTACGAAAGACCGGATGGCGTTGTATATGGTGGAAGATGCCGAACGGCGCGGGTTACTCAAGCCCGGCGGTACCATTGTCGAAAATTCATCCGGTAATACGGGAGCGGCAATGGCAATGATCGCTGCCATCAAAGGGTATAAGTGCATCATCACCATGCCCGATAAAATGAGTGATGAAAAACAAAATCTCATGCGGGCTTACGGCGCAACGGTAGTGGTGACGCCCACGGATGTTCCTGCCGATTCCCCCGAAAGTTACTATAGTACCGCCCGGCGCATTGCCAAGGAAACTCCCGGCTCGTGGTATCCAGATCAGTACAACAATCCCATGAACGTGGAGGCCCATTACCATACGACCGGACCCGAAATCTGGGAACAGACCCAAGGGGAAATCGATTATCTGGTGGCTGGAATTGGCACGGGTGGCACATTGAGCGGCGCGGGACGGTATCTGAAAGAGCAAAACCCGAACATCAAAATCATTGCCCTAGACCCTATCGGCTCGGTATTTTATGACTACTTCAAGCACGGTAAAATTCCGGAAACATCCGTGTACAAAGTGGAAGGTATTGGCGAAGACTATCTGGTTGAGGCGGTTGATTTTAATATCATTGATGATATGATTCAAGTCAATGACGAAAATTCGTTCCTCATGGCACGCCGTCTGGCACGCGAAGAAGGGCTTTTTGCCGGAGGCTCCAGCGGTAGTGCTGTCTGGGCGGCACTGGAACTGGCAAAGACGATAGACACGGAAAAAAATATCGTGGTCATCCTACCTGATTCCGGAACGCGCTATCTCAGCAAATTATACAATGACCAATGGATGAAAGATAACGGATTTTTAGAATGATAGGAAAGGAAAACAGATGAAAATTGAAACTCAATTGATTCATATCGGGGAAGAACCCAATTTGAAAGAGGGAGGCTCTGGTGATGTGGTGATGCCGATCCATTTAGCCTCAACCTTTGCGCGCCAAAAAGTAGATGAACCGACTGCAGGTTATGAATATTCCCGCTCCGGTAACCCCACCCGCGACGGTCTGGAAAAACGATTGGCCACATTGGAAGGGGCAACCTATGGTTTAGCCTTCGCCTCCGGACTGGCAGCAGAAACAACCCTGTTCCTGAGTTTACTGAAAACAGGAGACCATGTTATTGCGTTTGATGACCTGTACGGCGGCTCTCGACGTTTGTTTAGCCGCATCTTCCATGAAAACTTTGACGTCGCAATTAGTTACGTGGATGCCCGGAATCCAGAAAACGTCGAAGCCGCTATTAACGACAATACCCGGCTCATCTGGATGGAAACCCCCACCAACCCCTTGCTCAAACTATGCGATATTGCTGCTATCGCCGAAATCGCGAAAGCACACCACTTAATATTGGTGGTAGATAACACCTTTATGAGTGCGTACTTCCAAAATCCGCTGAAACTGGGTGCGGACATCGTTATGCACAGTACCACCAAGTACATGAATGGGCACAGCGACTCGGTTGGCGGTTGTCTAATGCTCTCGGATGATCACCTGCATGAAAAATTACGCTTTACCCAAAATGCCGCCGGTGCGATTCTTTCCCCCTTTGATAGTTTTATGATTTTACGGGGGCTGAAGACCCTCGCCGTACGAATGAAACAGCACGAAGCCAATGCACTTGCCATTGCCCACCATCTGGAAGCCCATCCGAAAGTAAAACGGGTCATTTATCCCGGTTTGGAAAGTCATCCCCAACACGATCTGGCTAAAAAACAGATGTCCGGCTTTGGCGGGATGATCTCCTTCGAGCTAAATGGTGGCTTGGCAGAAGCGAACACATTTTTGGAAAATATTCGGTATTTTGCGCTGGCAGAAAGTCTGGGCGGTGTAGAGTCCCTGATTGAATGTCCCGCTCTGATGACCCATGCCTCGGTTCCGAAAGCGGCACGAGAACAAATCGGGCTATCCGATTCATTGATTCGGATTTCTGTCGGAATTGAACATGTAGATGACCTGATCGAAGATATGGATCAGGCACTACGCCAGATTTAAATGCCCGTATGGATAACAAGTGGGTGCATTTCAAGGCGGATCGAAAGATTCGCCTTTTTTGATCTAATCACGTTGACAAGGAGGTTTGGATGTGGTATTTTGATAAAACCTCATTCAGGTGGATTGATGTTCCGCTTCAAAATACCCCTTCTTGGGGAAACGGATCATATAAATTTTTATTTATACTTGTTATTTTTATTATTTTAGTTTTTAGGAGGTCTTATTATGGCATTTACTCCGGTTCCGTTTGATGCCAAGGTGGTGGCGTCACGTATTAGCGAATGTCCCATGCCGATTGGTATCGCCTCGATTCGAGAAGTGAACAAAGTAGTGAATCTGATCGAGCAGGATTTGGGTGTCCGTTACATCCGCATGGAATTTGGGATTCCCGGCTTATCACTGAGTCCGATTGCCTTAGACGGTGAAAAAGAGGCGCTAGTTGAGCATCAGTTAGGGTCCGTTTATCCGTCCTTTGAGGGCGCACCGGAGCTCAAGCAGGCAACGGCTGATTTTTGTCATGCCTTTTTGAATCTGAAAATAGACCCGAAATGTTGTATCCCCACCAATGGAGCAATGCAGGGTGGATTTGTTAGCATTGGTGTGGCGGGGAACATCACCGCCGGTAAAGACACAATCCTGTTTTTGATGCCCGGCTTTCCGGTCAACCAAATGCAAGTGCGCCTGTGGGGCTTAAAGATGGATACACTTGATTTGTACGATCATCGGGGCGAAGCATTGTTACAAGCGTTGGAAAACCGCTTTGCCAAAGGGGATGTGGGCGGTCTTTTGTGGTCTAGCCCGAACAACCCGACGTGGGTCTGTTTGAAAGAGGAGGAACTTCAAGGAATCGGTGAACTCTGTACGAAATATGACGTCATGGCGATTGAAGATTACGCCTATTTGGGCATGGATTTCCGCCAGAACTACGGCGTCCCGTATAAACCCCCTTATGCTCCGACGGTAGCTCATTACACCGATAATTATGTTATCTTAATTTCCGGCTCTAAGATGTTTTCCTATGCGGGTCAGCGTATTGGCGTGATGGTCATCTCACCGGCATATTTTGAGCGAACGTCAGCGCATCTCAAACAGCGGTTTATAGTAGATAATGTGGGCTATTCGTTCATCCATCCCGGGGTTTATGCCACCACAGCGGGTGTTTCTCAGGGGGCACAACACGGCTTAGCGGCATTGCTTCGGGCTTCTGTTGCTGGTGAGTATGATTTTCTGAAAGTGACCCGAGAATATGCGGATCGCGCCGCCGCCATGAAAAAAGCCTTTTTGGATAACGGTTTTCAGCTTGTCTATGATAATGATTTGGGTGAACCGCTAGCAGATGGTTTTTATTTTACGCTTTCGTACCCGAACATGACCGGTCCCGAATTAGTGGAAAAACTACTCTATTACGGGGTAAGCGCGATCACGCTGAAAACCGCCGGAAGTGTCCGGGAAGAAGGTATCCGGGCCTGTGTCTCTCTCACTCCAGTTGATAGAGTGGATGAGCTGGCGTACCGGATGCAACAATTTCATGCGGATCATCCGGTGGAGTCACAATGAGTTCAAAAAAGCCCATTATTGCCATTGACGGTCCCGCCGGTTCGGGGAAAAGTTCCACGGCACGACAGGTTGCCGCCCGGTTAAATTACATCCACATTGATACCGGTGCGATGTACCGTGCGATTACCCTCAAAGTACTACGCCACCAAATCGATGTGAACGATGCCGAAACCATCGGTGAATTGGCGCACCAAACCGATATCTATCAGGAACGAATCGACGGTGACGTTCATACCTTTTTGGATGGTGAGGATGTTTCTTCGCTGATCCGTACCCCGGAGATTTCGCAGAACGTGTCGCAAGTCGCCAGTATACCCCGTGTCCGGCAACGGCTGGTGCAATTCCAGCGGCAGATGGGGGAAAAAGGAGGAATTGTCCTCGAAGGACGTGACATCGGGACGGTCGTCTTCCCCAATGCGGAAATCAAAATCTTTATGCAGGCTTCCATTGAAGCCCGTGCTCAGCGCCGGCTCAAAGATTTGCAGGCGGATGGCATTGAGGTTGATCTCAAAGAATTGGAAGCCGAAATTGCCGCCCGCGATCACGCGGACTCCACACGCCAGACTAGCCCTCTTAAGCAAGCACCGGATGCCATTTTGCTGGATACCACTACTCTGACAATGGAGGAACAAGTTCAATTTATCATTGATTTACATGATCAGTGGCTCAAATCCAGAGATGAATCATGAGGAGATTGGTTGTAATGGAAATTCGAGATCAAGTCAGGTTGCCTTTGACCATCAAGCCCGGTTCACCGATCTTCCGAACACGGTTGCCAATTAACAATGTGAAAACGTGTGATTGCAAACCCAACCATATTAATTGCTTGACAGCCAAAGAATGGATTAAGTGTCAATTAGGAGTATGGCAGTTTACATATGAAAAACGTGATATTAGGGATAAAAACTTGCATCCAGCAACTTTCCCCCTTTCGCTAGCCAAAAGAGTGATTAGTTTGTTCACACATCAGGGAGAACTGGTATTAGACCCTTTTGCTGGAAGTGGAACCACTTTGTTGGCTGCCCAAGACTTAAATCGTAACGCCATTGGATTTGATTTGCAGGAGAAATATGTTGATTTATGCGCGGATCGCTTGCAAAGTAACAATCTATTTAACCAAGCGCAACAGATAGCTATTCAAGATGATGCTCTGTATATTCCAGAGTATCTGAAACCTGAAAGTGTGAGTTTGATTTGGACATCTCCACCCTACGCTAATTTACTTAATCGTAAGCGTAAAAATAAATCAAGGCGCGGTATAGAACGGAAAAATGAGCAATTTGGCAAAATTGAGCAATACTCTCAAAACCCTCGTGATTTGGGCACAATGACAATTGAACAATACACAACTGCGATGGGGGATATTTTTGAGAACCTGCTGCCACTTTTGAAACCAAAAGGTCATTGTGTAATTAACGTGCCCGATATGTGGTGGGAAAACAAGAGAATCACCATACATATTGCTCTTGTAGAAGAACTTCGGAAACGGGGTTATGAATTGCGCAATACCATTATTTGGGATAGAACGAATATTGTAAATCGGGTCGGTATTTTTGGTTGGCCGTCTAACTACATTAATATGGGAACTACATTTGAATATTTGCTGGATTTCTGGCGTCCGGATCAGTAAGGATTATTCCTGCAACCGGCAGCGTTGCTTACGACACCGAGACTCATATGAAAATCTACACGAAAGAATCTCTCATACAAGCACTATGTCAAATCCGTGACATGGGGTGGATACCCAATGCTAGAACGGACAACGATGGTGGTATAGGTAATACATTGGAAGATTTACTCGGTATTGAAGAAAACAATCTCCCAATTCCAAACGCATCTGAATGGGAATTAAAATGCCAAAGGCTGAATACCACGTCGTTGGTCACTTTATTTCACATGGAACCATCTCCGCGAGCTCTCAAGTTTGTACCATCTATATTATTGCCCCAATATGGATGGCCTCACCAAGAAGCGGGGCGGAAGTACGATACAACGGAAATGAGCTTTCGCCAAACGATTAGCGGGGTATCTCGGAGCGACCGGGGATTTATGGTCGTTGTTGATAGGAATGAGTGCAAAGTACTGGTATCTTTTGATGCTTCTGCTGTTGATTCGCGACATTCGCAGTGGCTTCAAATGGTAGAAAGGCGGGCAGGATTAGGTGAACTAGACCCTCAACCATATTGGGGATTTGCAAATTTAGAGCACAAGGCCGGCACTAAACTTTTGAATTGTTTCTTCGTACAAGCCGAAACCAAGAGAGAGAAAGGGCAGCTTTTCTTCCGGTATTCAAAGATTTTTATTTTGGAATCCTTTAATGTGGAAGGATTATTGCGTGGGTTGGAGCAGGGATTTGTGTTTGTTGATTTTGACGCTCGTACCGGACACAATCATGGCACCAAATTTAGGCTTCGCCGAAATAAATTTCCTGAGCTGTATGAAAAAGTTGTAGAAGTCTGATGCCACCTAACCACAGCGGTACCTGACCCGCCTTCGGCGGTGGGTAAACGGCACGAAATTCGCCTGCTGTGGTGCTTTTCAAAGTTTCTCGGATTGCCCCGCACGGCGGACAGGTGAGCCACACGATCACCCCGTTGGTATCATTCCTCGTCGGGTCCCTTTGGATCGAATTGCTTTTTAGTTATGACGCTCTCAATAGTGATTCCTTGCTACAATGAAGCCCC
>RFFQ01000127.1 GCA_003697105.1 Gemmatimonadota bacterium
CCCCCACCCCCCCCCAGTACATCCCTGACGGACCTACCCCCAACCCGCACCGCGGATCAGACCAAAATAGAGCGTGTGATCGTATGCAAACAGTATGTTGTCGAGACTCGACGGATTCAGCATCAAACCAATGTCTTCTCGCCGACGGATGAGACGGTCTGGGTCTGCGTGATTTTTGCCAGTGTCGCAAAACCATTCCGGTTACGAGCAAAATTTTTCAAACCCGATTCCTATAAGTATTATGAGCAAGTCACCGCTTGGAATTACGCGGTGTATTCCTCCCAATTGGTGATTGAAGCACCATTCATGCGAATCCTCGGGTCTCCGGCAGAAACGATCTTTGGGGACTGGACTGTTACACTGGAAATTCAGGAAGAAAACGCGGATTTTCGCCCCCTGATTGTGCCGGAAACTCAACTGAACCGCGTTTACTTCTCAATCCGCAACTAAAATCCACCGGAACAGCGATACCACCCATCAAAACGGAGGCGGGAGTGTCGTGTTGACATTGGAAAACACCGGTAATGTGGACTTTGCCGGGGTTAAGCTGTGGCTCTCCCCGTTTGTGTCTCCAGAGGGTGATGCCCTTCCCCCACCGGTTGCTACGATTCTCCCCCCGTACATCTCCCAGATTCGGGTGGGTTCTTCCGCCGAGGCAACAATTTACATCAATCTTGCCAACACGGATGTCCGCGCCACAGGCTATGTGGCAACATTGCTCGTCGATACCGGCGCAGAAGAACGGCTATCGTTACCAATGACGGTCACCGTACCCACCAGACGGGTGTATCGCTACGATCTAACGCAAGATGGGCAAGTGAACATCTGGGATGTCCAAGCCCTGATTGATTACTGGCACACGGAAATTCGGCGCTCAAGATAAAGGGGACTCCACCTAGGGGTAAGTTCTTGACACAAATTTTTATTCGTGCTATTTTATCTTTTCCAATTCCATCTCTATTTTCCGTTGCGGCTTTTTAGGGTGAATATGGAACATGCCTGAGGAAAAACGCAAAAAAAGTTCCCTCAAAGACCGGCTTAAAACGTCTAAACGTGTTCCGGTAAGGGATAAGGACACCCCGGCATCCGCGGATTCCTCGCCGGGGAGTTTCATTAATCCGGATGATATTGAAAAAATAGACCCTACCGCGTCGGGTACATTGTTTGAATCCGTTCTGCAAGAATACGATACCTTATCCATCGATGATGGCAGTTCTAAACCCGCCTCCCCGCCTCCCTCCCCTGCCCAGCGTGCATCAAAGGATATTACCACGGACCCGGACGCCATCGATGTTGATTTAGACCCGCAAGTATTTGACTCTGTACTAAAAGAGTACGATGAAAAATCCATCGACCCTGAAAAAAAACCACCCGCGCCCAATCCCGCCGGTGAAATCGATCTAGGTATTCAGAAATTAGACGACATCTCACCGGAATCGGAAGAACACCACACGGATTTTGAACATTTTACCCCAACCGAACATCCGAAAACCCCAGCCGTAGCACCTGCCGATTTGGGAATCGAACAATATACCCGCCATTCTGTGACCCCAGAACCGTCTTCGCTCTCGGATTTAGAGCATTTCCAGCCCCCCCCGCCCGCCGCCGAAAACACGGATAAGACACCCACCCGCCGCTTACCGGATTTAGAAGTGTTTCATGCCCCAGAAACCCCCCCTACATCGGAAAAAGAGAGCACCGAAGCGATCGATGACATTGATGCCGTTTTCGGGAAATTGACCCAACCGGAGTCCGAATCACCGCTACCCTCCGCCAGCCTTGAGGAAGGAACAGAAACCACCTCTACGCCACCATCCGAATCCGCGCCCCCAGACGCGCTCGACCTACGGCAACAGGATACCAGCCACTCCCCGGATGAAATGACGATTGATAATATGTTTATTGGCAGTGGTAATCCCAATATCATTTTAGAATCCGAGATCGGTACACGGGCAGACATCATTGATCGGGAGTCGCTTCTGGCGGATCAACTACGGGCATTCTTCACTGCCGAACGCGAGGCGATTGAACTTCAATTAACGGAGCATACCCCGCAAATAGAAACCCGCCGACGAGATTCACTGACCGAAGAATATTATCTCAAAATTCTGCTGGATGCGGAGGATGAAGATTGCCCCTCCCGTGTGAGCCTGTTTGTCAATCTACAAATGTTCCACATTATGGCAATCCGAAATGAGGTGGAACAAGCTATCGCCCATCATAGCGAAAACCTTGAAAAAACGCTCAAAATCACGGATAAGATCACTAAAATCTGGAACGCACTGCCCCGCCAAAAACGTGATCTATTTATCAACAAAATGCTGGCAACCCTCTCTACCAAAGCCATTGAACGTGGTATAGGTTATCTAAACCTGATCTTGGCAGAGATCAACCTGCTGGATAAACACCACATATACGACTATCTGCGCTTAGCAATCGTCTCACAGCTATTACGTGAGCGCAATTCCGGCTTAACCCTCAGCAAGGAATTTGAGTTGGTGCGGCAATTTAGCAATCTACTAAAAACCTTTTATGAAGGTAACGATCCTCCCGCCAAAGTGGAAGAAGCGATTGAAACCCTGTTTACGGGGCGTAGCGGGGTCAATATTGACGTGATTACCCAGATCGACGGGAGTCCGATGCACCGGATGCTCTCCGCGCTAGGCGATCTGGATGCGAATATGGCAAAACATCATATTGATTGGATTATTCTTCAGTTACAGCCCTTGAGTCTTCAGGAAAAAACAGAATACGTACGGGATATTGCAAACGGCTTGGTCTCTTTGCGTAATGCGGTCTGGAACGGGTTGAGCCGGGTGGAGATTGTCCCCGTCGAACGGATGCGCTGGTTTTTGAATGAACTGATTTTGCATTTTCAGAAGGTACCCGCTCCCGTGTGGCAGGTGTTTGCCAGCAAAAAGATGGAACCCGCCGTGACCAATATTCTGGGGATTGCCAACCATCGCTCCCCGTGGTATTTCCGGCAACTCCTGCCGCACCTGACCACCATCAAAACAGTCTCGGGTACTATCATTTGGCACATTTTTAGTACGGTCTTCGATCTGCTCACCGATCCCGATTTTTTCCAAAATTTATTTGTGGAGCATTTCAACGAGTGGCTCGCCAAACAGGAGGTACCACCGGTCACGGAAGATGAGTTGATCGATGGAACATTTGCCGTCTGTTTGAAAAAGACAAAACCGGAAGATTACATCGATATTCGCCGTGCCATTTTGGAGCGGCAAGAAATCGCATTTTTTGAACAACTTATACGGTTATTAAATGTCGATAAACTCCGCCCAACGGAATTTGCCCAGAACTTTTTATCCCCAGTGATAGCGTATCTCAATCTGCTGACATTCCCGCTCACCGAATTTTCCGCGATTGTTCAAGATCTGACCGGAAAGAAGAAAGTCGCCCCCCAACGCCTGCGCATTGCTTTGGAGGTCGGAACTTATTTAGAAAAACATTACGATTATTTCCGAAACCTTTCGGAAGCACAAGATAAATTGGCGTTCAAAGTGTCGATCATTCGCCATTTTACCGAGATTGGCGAACTGCTCGGTATCACGGAATGCGAACGCTTCCTACATGCAGAGGCAGATAAACCGAGTATTATGATCCGCTATTTGGGTCAGATGAGCTACAATCGCGCTCCAATAGCGAACATCGGGATGCTGGTTTCCCAGTTACAGCCCCGTAATGTTCCCCAACGGGTACTCATTGTGCACTTGGGTGCCCTCATTGAAGAACGTCTTGGCGCAAAACTGCGGGAAGTGGATAGTGGCGACCTATACGATCTGCGCGAAAAAACAATGATTCTGTGTGAGCGGATCGACCGCAAATCCCAGTTCAAATTTATCGAAGAGGGGTTAGGTTCTCTGCTGGATCGTATCTTTTCGCAGGATCAGATGATCACCTTGCTAACCCGCTTGATAAATGCCCTTGATACAATGCAACGCCCCGAATTGATCCCACGCTTTCTGAACCGGGTAGCACCATCTATTGTGGAAAATTTTGGCTCAGACCCCGACTTGATGTACGATAACCTGTGCTGGGCCATCAACATCTATGATAAAAATGCCAGTGAATCTTTGATATTCAGCGGGCTGGAAGACAAAATGAAGTCGCAGATGCGCCACGTCGGCGAAAAACTGCTTGCCCTGCCGGGCATTATCCGGCGTACTGCCAAAGAAATGGGCGCTAGTGAAGACGATGTCCGGCAGTTGATGAGCAGTCTGCGCCAAATATCAATCCAGTTTGCCGAACTGGAAATGATGACCCCAGAACAGCAAATCGGTACCTCGCATGTGATCAACATCCAAAAAAAGAGCAAAACCACCGTCAAAGAAGTCACCAACCGTTTTCTGGATACCGGTGTCGGTACTATTGTGGCGGTGCTGCTACGCTACCCCAAAGCCATCCAACTCTTCCAAAATCGCAAAGAAAACATCCCTGAGATGCTGAACATCGTTATGCCGGTCGATACAATTAGTTCCGAAGATGTGAGCATTGCCCTCGGCAGTGCCAGTAAGCCGGTACTATACGAGGAACGCGGGTTGATTTTCATCCAAGCGGTGGTTCCGGCGGCAATTGAAGCGGCAAATGGGTTACCCGAAATCGCTCAAGACCTCCTCTGGCAGATCGTCCGTAGCCTCCAACGGGAGATTCGGAATATCGATTTAGGCGTCTCTTTTTTGCAGAACTGCGCCGAAACGTTGCAAAACTATGCTATCCAGCGAATTCTCTTCCAAACCGTCTTACAGGTGGAATCCTTACGGGGGCGGATCCAACACTTTGATACTCTCCAACGTCTGGCGAAAAAGGCAATGCCTTACCATGAAAAAGAGGATGCCCACCCCGATCCGGAAACCTTGCGGGCATTAGTTCAAGCCGCGGTGAAATCGGATCAGGCAAAAACAGACCTGCATAAACAAATCATCAAAGAGATTGACCAACTGCTAAACGGAATTAGTTTTGAGCCACAAATACTAGATCGATTGCGCTATCATGCCAGTCAAGTCCTGCTAACAATGGGAGATGCCGGTCAGGTAAAATCGCTTGTGGAAGAAAGCCAGGTCAATGACCCCGATCTCGCCGGTTGGCGTGGGCAAATTGCAGACCAAAAAGCATTTGTCTTCTGGCTAAAACGGATGGAAGAGGGTCTCATCTCCAAAGAAATTGAGTGGATGCGCGACAGCGAGTGGTATGCCTTAATGGCACGGCAATATCTGGAACAGATGGGTAGCCGCTTGCCGGCAATAATCCGGTCAGCAAAGGATTTTGAAAAGATTGCCAACAAGCAGGAGATCATTCGCTACTATTTTGAGGAGTGGGAGCACGAAAAATTGGGTCTGCTGGGTTTGCTTGTCTTCCGGGCGTTGGCTTTCCATGACGGCCCAATTGAACCGCTTCGTGTCCTGCAAACGGAAATGGAGCAAGTGCATCTAGAGCAGGTCCATCAAAAAGGGACGCGTCATCTCTTTTTGGAGCAAGCCCTCAAACAGATGCGGGAGATGCGCAATGGGCAAGAAATTTCCTACCCGCGAGGGGCGGTAGTTTCCAATTCCCTTCAAGTGAAACTCCATGGACAGTTGACCGAACCCCTCAATCAAGAGGTGATCCAGCACCGGATGGAGCAGTGTCTGCAACCCATCCCGGATGATATTCAGACCATTGTGAGCGATATGGTCAAGTGGCGTATAGGGCGAGTGGAACAATATTTACCCGAAGGGGAATCGCTCACATCACACCGCTTACGCTTTGCGGTGGATTATGCTCTGCCGTTCGTTTTTGCCGAGGTCGCCCTCGTCTCCGTGGGTAATGCCCAAGTAGAGACCGCGTTGCGCGAGCAATTGAAGCAAGTCAGTTGGACCTACGGCGGTAGTGCCAAACGCCGCTCGCGTGTCCATGAGTATCAGATTATTTTTGAACAATTCATCAACAACATCAAAGAACTCTTCTCCAAAGAAGGTGTACTGGATATCCGCGAGGTAAACCGCATTGAGCGGGAAATGCCGCAACAATATAATCAGAGCCTTGATGCCTTGACCGTATTGATGAATTGGACGATGGACTCCGAAAAA
>RFFQ01000128.1 GCA_003697105.1 Gemmatimonadota bacterium
CGGGTACAGGGCTTGGGTTAGCCGTTGTAAAAGAGTGTGTGGAGTTACATCATGGCACCATTTCCGTTACCAGCACTCCCGGTAAAGGAAGTACCTTCATATTATGGTTGCCAAATAACCAATAGGCAAAGCACGTTTAAATAGCCTTAGAGCTGTTATCACGGAAAACAGGGTACCATCATGCTTAACCGGATAGGGATTATCACCATCCTGCTGGGGCTAAGTTCCGTTGAGGTCTTTCCAGCAGAACCCTTTGATTCAGACTCACTAGCATTACACGGGGTTCATCTGATCTATAACCTGCAAATTGAAGCGGGAATGGCATGTTTCGATCAATTAATGGAATCGGAACCGGATAACCCGCGGGGGGAATTCCTCAAAGCCGCAAGTTACTACTGGTTAGTCCTCACCGCGATGTCCGATCCGGTAACAGGAAAACAATTTCAATCCGCCTGTGAAAGTGCGATTGACCGCCTCAATCAGTACGTCAAGCACGAGCCGGAGAACCTTGATTATCAGTTTTATCAAGGGTCGTTATACATGGCGTTAGGTGGGTATTACGGGCTCCAAAAAAGTTGGTGGAACGCCTACTGGAAAGGTAAAAAAGGGAAGAATATCCTCCAACGGGTCGTAGCGCAAGATTCCACCTATTATGATGCCTACGTAAGTTTGGGCATGTACTACTATTATAGTGAAATGATGCCAAAATTACTGAAATTTTTCGCACCGCTGTTGGGTATTGACGGGGATCGTCAAAAAGGGTTGTCTTACCTGAAACAAGCCGCAGAACATGGCACATACGCAGTGGCACAAGCCAAATTTTGTTTAGCGGATATTTATCTCCGGTGGGAAAAACACGTTTACACCGCTCGTCACCTGTTCCGCGAATTACATGAGGCATACCCACATAATTGGGTTTTTCAGTTGGGGTTAGCAGATTGTTACCGGCGGGTGGGCCAACCCCGGCGAGCCATTGCCGCGTTACAACCTCTCATCGTACCGGAGCATTCTACCACACATCCGGAATTGGTGCGTGTTGCCTATTATCTGTTAGGGCGTGCCTATTATGCCCTCAATGAGTTTGAGGTGGCAAAAACCTATTTCAGCCGTTCCGTAGCGGACTCCGCCCTAAACGGACGGCACCATTATGCCTATTTTTCGGCATGTTATCATCTGGGCGTAACGCAGGAACTCCTCGGAGATCGGCACGCGGCACTGGAAGCCTACCAACGGGTCACAGGTGAGGATGACGTCTCTGAGCAGTTACAAACTCACGTCCAAAACCGAATCGCTCAGCCGCTTTTGCCAATTGATCAAGAGCTCATCCAAGGTGAAAATTGGTATTATTCGCGCCATTATGCCAAAGCAATGGACATCTACCACCGTCTGTTGGCACAAATCGCCCGGCAAGAGGAAGGCTACCCATCTTCTAAACGCAGCGAAGTCCACTACCAGATGGGACGGGTGCATTACAGTACCGGTCACTATCATGATGCGATCCACCAATTTGATTTGGCACTGCACCATTTGCCAGCGGCAGAACGGGGTCTCAAATCCCAAATTCATTTTCGCTTAGGAACCTGCTATCGTCTGTTGGGCGAGGCAGAAAAAGCATTGTCAGAATACGATCGTGCCTATAAATTAGGAGATTCATATCTACGAACAGAGGTGGATCGTGTCCGGCACGGGATCCAACACTAAAGGGAAAATCAGATGAGTCTCACACCATTGGATAATTTACCGCTATCACAGGTGCGTTTTGCCCGCCCCACAAACCAGCTAGAGCGAGTGGTCGAATTCTACTCGCACGGAATTGGGTTACCCGAGATCGGTCGTTTCGAGGGTCACGATGGGTATGATGGAGTCATGCTGGGGTTACCGGGTCATTCGTACCATCTGGAATTTACCCAACATCGGGATGGCTGCCCCGCCCCCGCCCCCAACCCCGATCATCTGCTTGTCCTCTATATTCCCGATGAGAAAGCGATTGATCAGATTGTCCAGCGGTTGGGAGCCATGGGTTACCCACCGGTACCGCCGGAAAACCCCTATTGGAAAGCGTTGGGAGTCACGATTGAAGACCCCGACGGGTGGCGGGTCGTGCTGATGAATTCACCGGGATTTTCGACAACCCGCACCTAAATCTGCGGAAGCCATAAAGAAACTGCTTGAACTCCATCACGTAATGCACTATTTTACGTTTTTAGAATAAATTACCTTTTTTGATAGAAAGTAACAATGTCCACCTTAGACCGAGCCATTCTCATTGCCGCTCAGGCACATTTGGGGCAGAAAGACCGTGCCGGCAAACCCTACATTTTGCATCCCCTGCGTCAAATGATGCGCTTTTCAACCGAGCCGGAACAGATTGTCGCCGTGTTACACGATGTGGTGGAAGATAGCGATCTCACACTCGCTGACCTGCGCGACGCCGGTTTTTCAGAAGAGATTATCACCGCCGTCGATCATCTGACACGTCGCGAACAGGAAAGCTACGAGGCGTTTGTGGAACGAACCCTGCAGCATCCCCTCGCCCGCCGCATCAAATTGACCGATTTGGAAGATAATATGAACCTCACTCGCTTACCGTCATTCACCCACGCCGATGCGGAACGAATGGCACGCTATCACACCGCCTGGCTGAAACTCAACCATCACATCACCCTCGAAAACCAAGAGAAAGGGAAACCATGACTGCATCCGACCATATGAAAGAATTACCCGACCGCTCTGAAGTCAACATCAATGATACTTGGGACTTAACCGCGATTTACCCCACCAAAGCCGATTGGGAAGCCGCCTGTAAAACCGTAGAAGCCCGGCTCCCGAAAATTGAAACCTATAAAGGGCAGCTCAACACCGTAGAAACCATCAAAGCCTGCAATGATTTGCTGACAGAGCTGTACCGGGAACTGGCAAAAATCCAGATTTACGCCCACCTGACATTGACACAGGACATCAGCAACTCCGAAGCACAACAAATGATCACCCAAGCAATGAACCTGATTACAGCATACAACCAAAAAGGCTCGTTTGTCTCCTCAGAACTGGTCGAACAGGATGAGGCATTTTTACGAGAATGTGCGGAACACCCCTCGATGACGGAACACCGGTTGGATTTACTGCACCTGATCCGCCGCAAACCGCACATCCTCAGTGACAAAGAGGAAAAACTGCTCGCACGTGCCATTACCCTCTGGCAGGATATGGGGGATGCCTATTCCAAACTGGAAAATGTGGATATGAAGTTTGAACATGCAGAAGACTCAAACGGAAATCCGCACCGGGTAACGCATGGCACGTATGGCAAACTGATGGAAGCCAAAGACCGTAAATTACGGCAATCAGCCTATACCTCCATGCTCTCGGAGTTCAAGGATCATGTGCATACTTGTGCCGCAACACTGAACGGTAAAGTCAAGCAAAATCTGTTTTTAGCAGATGTGCGCCACTATAAAAATACGCTCCACGCGGCACTTCACCCCAATGCCATTGATGAAAGCGTCTATCACAGTTTGATCGAGAATACTTCGGATCATCTGGATGTCCTCCATGAATACGTGGATGTCCGCCGGCGCAAACTTGGCTATACCGATATCCACATGTGGGATTTACACGTCCCGTTGGTCCCCAATTGCGAAATTCATTTTACGTATGATGAAGCGGTGGAGGTCATCATTGAAGCCTTAAAACCCCTCGGTGACGAATATGTGGATATTCTGCACAAAGGGCTAACGGAGCAACGATGGGTCGATAAATACGAAAATAAAGGCAAACGAAGTGGGGCGTTTAGCTCCGGGTGCCACGACACCTATCCCTACATCATGATGAATTTTAACGGCACGTTGGATAATGTCTATACCCTGGCGCATGAGAGCGGACACTCCATGCATAGCTATCTTTCCCGTAAGCACCAACCCGCTACCATGAGTTCATATCCCATTTTCACGGCAGAAATTGCCAGTACACTCAATGAATGCCTCCTCAATGAGTATTTTCTACACCACTATAGCGGGGATAACCGCAAGTGTATTCTTTCACAGGAAATTAACACCATCCGCGGTACCTTTTTCCGCCAAACCAAATTTGCGGAGTTTGAGTTATTGACTCACCAGCATGTGGAAAACGGCAATGCGCTCACCGCCGATTGGCTCTGTGAAAAATACGGGGGCTTGAATCAAAAATATTACGGCAACGCTATGACTTATGATGAGTTGATCCAATATGAATGGGCTCGGATTCCCCATTTTTACAGCAATTATTACGTGTACCAATATGCCACCGGTATTGCGTGTGCCTACCAATTTGGCTCACGTATTTTGAGTGGCGAAGTTGAACCCTTCTTGAATTTATTGCGCTCTGGAGGAAATGATTTTCCACTGAACCAGCTCAAACGTGCCGGAGTGGATATGACTCACGAAAAGACCTACGAACCCATTATGAACCGGTTTGCCGAACTCGTTCGTGAATTTGAATAGACCATCGATAAAAAGAATTAGGAGGTTTTCCATGTACGAAAAAGGTGTCTCCAAAGAAAAAGCGTTTAATCCCGATGAGTCACCCATGTTTGTGGGAGGTGATAACCGCGCCACCGTCGAACTCGACCCCGATCACCCCGGTTTTCGGGATAAAGCGTATCGGGAACGACGAAATGCCATCGCTCAAATTGCCGTCGATTATAAACCGGGGCAACCGATCCCCAATGTGGACTATTTGCCGGAAGAACACGACGTCTGGCGAATTGTGCGCGAAAAACTTCGCCCCGAACACGAAAAACACGCCTGTACAGAATACCTGAAATACGCTGATAAATTAGAATTACCTGAGGACCGCATCCCCCAGTTAAACGAGGTTTCCGAAAAAATCTATCCCCTCACCGGCTTCCGGCTCGAACCGGTTGCCGGGTTGGTCTCACCCCGCGGATTTTTGGAAGTGCTCAAAGACCGCGTCTTTCTGGCAACGCAATATATCCGGCATTATTCCGTGCCCCTCTATACCCCCGAACCGGATATCGTACATGAAGTTATCGGTCATTCGTGCCAACTTGCCAGCCCCATCTTTGCCGACATCAACCGTGTGATCGGCAAAGCGGTCGCCCGCACTAAAACCCAACAAGGCATGGATGCCCTCAGCCGTATCTTCTGGTTTACCATTGAATTCGGTGTGGTGATGGAAGATGGCGAACCCAAAGCCTATGGTGCCGGATTGCTCTCCTCTGCCGGTGAGCTGGATTATTTTGCCACACAAGCGGAACTGGTGCCAATCGATTTTCATCGGATGGCAACTCAAGAATACGATGTCACCCAATACCAACCGATCTTGTTCTATGCCGACTCCTTCGATCATCTGCAACGAACCATGTACGACTTTTTCAATAATTGGCATGATGATTATTGGGCGCAAAATTAAGCGGGAAGCACATACCAGCCTCCCCTAACCCCTACAGACCGTCTCCATTACGTGTTGAGGAGACCGTCCGATCCCTAAAAAACCCGCAAATATAGAGGATTTGCGGGTTTTTGAATACTACGGACATCTGCTATGGAATCGCTTACGAACTTCCCCCAATTATCAGCACTATAAACAACATCAACAGCCCAATCACCCCTAAAATCGGGGCATAGGTGATGTAAAAGGGCAGTTGGGGGAGTAATGTCGCTAGCAACACCACCCACGCCACCCCAGAAGCCGCCATGACACTCCCGAAAACCAACCACTTGCGCTGGGCATAACGCTCCGTATCTAGGGCGGCGGTTGTCATCACTTGAGGGAGTTCATTCTGTTGTAATCGATGCAAATCGCGCTTGAGGTCTGTAGCAGACGCATACCGGCTGCGCCAATCGGGCTTGATCAGGTGAAGGAGCACCTGTTCCAATGCGGGAGAAACCCGCACATGCGGCTGAAAATAAAGCTGTAACCGTCGTTTTTCCATTTTAGATGGTTCTTTATGAGAGAGGAGATAAATCAAGAGGGTTCCTAATGCATATAAATCGGAAGCCGGTACGGCAAGCCCGTCCAGTTGTTCCGGCGGCATATAACCAAAGGTGCCCACCATTGTGGAGCCGCCGGCAATCGTCAATGTATCGCGCACCGCACCAAAATCAATCAAAAAAACTTCGCCCGCCGCATTGAGAATGATGTTGGTTGGTTTTAAATCCCGGTGGATAATCGGGGGCGAAAAACCGTGTAAATATTCCAGCGTCTCTGTGATACGCCAGGCGATCTCGATTACCTCTGCCTCCGTAAAATGGCGCCCCGATTCCACCCACTCTGCCAGGGTCTTCCCTTCGACATACGCCTCTACCAGATAAAAATTGTAATCGCGCTCGGTTTCAATCGTAAAATGATCAAAATAAGCGGGAATGCGAGAGTGATTCAGATTTTTCAGAATTTTCGCCTCCCGCTCAAACAGCTCAACGGATTTCCAATCCCGTACTTTACGGATCGATAACTCCTTGACAACACAGGTCTGTTGTGTGTCCAAATCCGTTGCCAGATACGTGGTAGCAAAGCCACCCCATCCCAGTTCCCGCTCAATCCGGTAACGATTATGAAGGAGGTCAGTCGTCATCAATTGGGTCTCTCCCGAGCCAAAGGTATCTGTAAGCAGGTCGAATCAACCACTTTCATTTCAGCACCGTCATCATTCGGGAAATCTGGGTTTGCCCACAGACGAATCGATAGAGATACGTGCCGGATGGCAGGTCAGATGCCTCCACCGAAAGTTGGTATTGACCCGCACCGAACGATTGGTGATCCAGTAGCGTTTTTTGCAAACGCCCTTGCACATCATACAACCTTAATTGCACCGGTTGACCGGCATCCGCCTCACTAATCTGGAAGTGAATCGTGGTGCGCGGGTTAAAGGGGTTGGGATAATTCCCCAGCAGTTGGGTAACCTGCGGCGTGGTGGTCACTTGAACCGGTTCAACCCCAACACCCCCATCAAAAATGGGGTCAAAATCGACAGTGCCCTTGCTGGCATCATCGTTATGATCGAAGATCGTCAAAGCGATTTCCTCAAAATCTTCGCTATCCCAGCGGTTATTTTCTGCCATAATATCGGCGACGGAATCGTTGTACACACTCCACACATCGCCATCTGGATCAACGTTACCAAAAATATGATTTTCACCATCATCGCCGGGATAATCATTGACCAGATCACCCAGATTAGCACTGGCGCCATTCACAAAATAAAAGCCGGTAAAATTACCGGTGATCACGTTTCGGACAAAAAGGGGTTCCGACGTGTTACCGCCGACCATCACCCCTGCACCGGAGTTGGGATTGCCCGCTTGAAAATTATGCTGAATCTGGTTCTCCCGAAACTCTCCAGAGGCATAAAGGAGATAAACACCGGTGTAATTATACTCGATCCGGTTGCCTTCCACCAGCGGCGCGATGTTTCCTTGACCGGTAACATCAAACGCCGTGATGCCCTGCCAAACATTGTGATGAATATGACTGCCGCGAATGGTAGGGTTACAACTCCCATTTGGCGATTGGTTGCTTATCTGAATCGCGCCACGCGGGGCTTGATCCAACGCACATTGGGTAATTTCACAACTATCAATAAGGGTATTGGAGTTTTCCACGATAAAAATACCATTCTGCTGACAGTTTTCAATATGGCAATGACGGATCGTGACCGGCGGCGGCGTGGCATTACCCACCCCAAAAACATGGATCGCTTTGGTGTTATCCCAGAACTCACAATTTTCGATCCGTACCGGCGAATTGACCGAATTGATAGCGATAGCGGCGTCTTCAATCCGACAGTAGTGAAATTGGCTCAGTTGCATGGTATTTTCCAGCCGGACACCCGCCCAATTACCACTGAGTGCTCGGAATTGCACCGGATTGACCGCGGAGCCATTTGCCTGAATGGTTCCCAGCGCGGTCAAGCGGTAATCGCCTTGAAAAATCACGTCCACACCGGGTAAAAGGGTCAATTGTTGACCCGCCGGCACAGTGATGTCTCCGAGTATCCGGTAGGGCGAACCCAGAGGAGTCCACTGCCCAAAAACATCTCCAGCGGGGACATCGGTTGCTCCCGCCAACGGAGCAAAACTACACCAACCGATAATACTTATAATCAGAACGGTACGCATACGAACCTCATTACGATGAAAAATCAAGTTTTGGATACAAGATGTTCTGCACACCCCTAAACGAATATTGATTTGACATACGTGCGGTATCGGGTGCAAACTGCCTAAACCCAATCCTCAAATTGGTGTTGGATCACCTGAATAGACGCGTCATCAAAGCGGCCGCCACCATGGGTGACACCCGGAGCAATTTCCAGTGATCCTGCCGGCATTCGGTCAACTAGTTGTTGGGCTAACTCTTTGGAAATAAAAGGGTCATCCTCCCCGAGCATGAGGTGGTAACGGCGGGGGAACTGTACCTCATGTGCCCGGTACAGCGGATTCCGCGCACCCAAATGAAAAATATTACCATGCCCAATCAGCCCCACCAACCGGTGACCCAACAGCTGATTGATAAAGGCATAACTGGCGAGCATGACGCCAAAGCTAATGCCGATCAAACCGATTTGGGTGGGGTCGATCTGCCCGTAACGCGGCAAAACCCGCTCGATTAAATTATGTAAATCTTGAACAACCAAATCAAAATAGATGCCGTAATCAAATGAACGAACGCCGGCGAGTTTTAAGCGCTGCTGAATGTGCGCCAACGCCACCGGTTTACCACCGGTAATACTCCGGCTACCCCCAAAAGGGGCATCCAGCCCCACCCATGCGATACCCATATCCAACACCGGCTTAATCTGAAAAAAGCTGTACTGGATAGGCGCACCAATCCCCTGTAAACTCAATACAACCGGTATATTACCTGCCCGGGGCGGATATGCTAGATAGACATCATAATTCGCCAGAGATTGATCCAATGCCGGATTATGGGTGACCGCCCGGGGATGAAGAATACGCAGGTGACGTAAGGTGTATCCCCACCATTCGCGGGAATCCAGTTCCTGAACCTGAAATCGGGCGGGCGACTTGATGGAAGGAATTGCCGTCATTCGGTTTTTCAGAATGCTTTCCATGGGCTATACACATCTCCTTCTTCAGAAACATCACCGGAATGAACCACAGACGTATCCCGGTAGAGTTCACCGATAACAGCCGTGATCAGAACTTCATCCGTCAATTCCGGGGGTTTTGCTTGCCAGTTCTCAAAATGGCGTGCGATAAAATCGGTGGTGGTCTCCCCAGAGTGAAACGCCGGGTGGTCCACCACAGCCCGTAAAAAGGGGATATTATGCTTTACTCCAGAAATAATGTAGTGATCCAGGGCCCATTTCAGCCGCTCAATGCAAATCTCCCGGGTCATCCCGTAAACGGTCAATTTTGCCATCATCGGATCATAATAGGGAGTAACCTCCATTCCGGCGCGAATCCCAATGTCATTGCGAATGTGAATCCCTTCCGGGGGGATAAACAGGTGCAAAACACCGGTTGAAGGCAGGAAATTATTCTCGGCATCTTCCGCGTAAATCCGCACTTCGATGGCATGTCCCCGCTGGATAACCTGCTCCTGCTGAAAGGGTAACGGTTGTCCATCCGCCACTAAAATTTGCAAATAGACCAGATCAATACGGGTGGTTTGCTCGGTCACGCAGTGCTCCACTTGTAAGCGTGTATTCATTTCCAAAAAGTAATAACTGCCATCTTCGCCATAAACAAACTCAACCGTACCGGCGTTATAGTAGTTTACGGCATTTGCCGCTTGGATTGCAATTTGCCCCATTTCTGCCCGTTTTTCTGGGGTAAGGGCGGTGGAAGGAGTTTCTTCCAGTACTTTTTGGTGGCGTCGTTGGATGGAGCACTCGCGCTCAAATAGGTGAAAGGTGTTACCATGCTGATCGGCGATGATCTGAAATTCGATATGGCGCGGATTAACGATGTATTTTTCAAGGAAGATCGCATCATCTCCAAATGCGTTAAGAGCTTCTCGTTTAGCGCCATCAACCGCATCGGCTAACTCCGCGGGGTCATGCACAATGCGCATTCCTTTCCCACCACCGCCTGCGGCGGCTTTGACCATCACGGGATAACCGATTTTGTCTGCTTCCGCCACGAATTTTTCGATGGATTGGTCGGTGCCATAATATCCCGGCACAACCGGCACACCGGCACGTTCCATTGTGGATTTTGCGGCGATTTTATTCCCCATCAGCCGGATCGATTCTGGTGAGGGTCCAATGAACGTGATACCGGCATCCGCACAGGCTTGTGCGAAATCCGCATTTTCTGAGAGGAAACCGTAGCCGGGATGAATGGCTTCCGCACCCGACTGGCGGGCTGCCGCTAGGATACGATCCATATTCAGGTAGCTTTCGGTGGCAGGTGCCGCACCAATAAAAACCGCCTCATCTGCCCGAATCACATGCAATGCTTGCCGGTCTGCCTCCGAAAAAACTGCTACCGTTTTGATGCCCATCTCTTGGCACGCTTGAATCACCCGTACCGCAATTTCACCTCGATTTGCAATCAAAATTTTAGAAAACATAGTTACCTCGATCTGTATAAAGTCCAGTTAAAGCAAACGTTGACGTTTCGAAAACTCAAAAGCCTCTTGCTTTTATTTGAGGAGCAACATGCGCCGACTCTGGGAAAAATCCGGTGCTTGCAAGCGATAAACATAAATTCCGGAAGGCAGGCTCTCATCCGGCGTCCAACTGACCTCATGATAACCTGCTTCGCGCCAGCCATCCACAAGGGTTTCCACCAATCGTCCTTGTACATCAAAAACATCCAATTTGATGGCGGATGTGGTAGGTAATCCAAAGCGGAGGATTGTAGTTGGATTAAAAGGGTTCGGGTAGTTTTGGCTCAGGGAATAGGTACGTGGCACCTGAACTTCCGCTGGCGTCGTGGGTACATCTGTAATGGTATTGATACCCAAAAGGAGTACATTGTCCAGTTGGTGAGCATTGGTGGTATTGCTTGTAGTTGCCGTGAAGCCAAAATAGCCATCAAAGGGGACATAATCCGTCAGACGATAGTCAAAACGTTGTTCGCCATCCCAAAACACGCGAACGTATCCGTCAAAGAAATCAATAACAACATGGTGCCATTGATCGTCTTCCAGTGCGCCATCTGGGGCTTGCCATGCCGCTAAATGGTTATCCGTGCGATTAAAAATGAAGGCGATGTGTTCCTCTGAAGGGTCATGCAACCCAGCGGTTAGCTCTGTATCAAATTCGATGGCGTACCCTTGGGTGTTGTAAAAATCCAGGGTGGGACCCCCTAACGCCGGGTAATTAAAGTAGGGTACAAATCCGAAGGTCATCCCTTCTCCCCCAGAACCACCGCCGAGCCGCAAGTCAAAACGAGCTTGGAAACGGTCTATCAAAAACCGCTGTTCGGAGAGGTAAATACGCCCCCGTTGCGCCCGATCCGGCGGCGTTAGCCAAAGGATATTCTGGGTGTCATCCCAAAACACATCATCAGAAAGATAAAACATTTCCGGGTCAAACCGGGAAAAATCACTCTGCCATAAAATAGTGGTACCGGAATCTACAACAGTTAATTGGACGGGCACTGTAATCACCGTCTCATCGGAATCGTTACTGGTGATGGCCAACGTCGTGGTATAGACATCCGGGGTAAGCGATTCAGCGGAAAGGAGTAAGGGTACATTTAGGGTTTCAAAGGGATTGATGCTATCTGCCGGAGCCATAGGTGTGAGCCAATCCACCTCACTGATGACCTCAAATTCAAGCAGTTGTGTACCTGAATTTGAAAGCCGGATCATTTCGGTAGCGGTCTGGTACTGCGGTAATGCCAGCTGAATTTCGGACCGGTCTATCTCGATGTCGGCATAGCCGGTCGTGGGCAATTCCGCCTGATACACACCGCGTCCGTGAGTTGCCGCCCGAATATATTTGACGTCATCGGACTCAAAATAGTCAAAATCCAGAACGGGTACCATCGGGATGCCCGTCTCGCGCGTCCACGTTTGCCCCCCATCATGGGAATAGTACACCCCGATGTCCGTTCCTAAAAGCCAGAAGTTGGGGTCTGCCCGGTCAATATAAAATGTGTTGCAGGGAATGTTGGGCATATCGCCACTGACGTTGTGCCAGCTTTCGCCTAAGTTGGTGGAACGGTAAAGCTTATCGCCCTCATAAAACCCAGAAAAGGTGATAAACAACGTATTTTCATCCCATGGATGGAACACGGCGCGGGTGATATTGCGCCCCGGTAAACCAGACCCACGAGCAGACCACGTTTGTCCGCCATCACTGGTAATTTGTGGACGCTGGCTACCTTGAGCCACCAACAGATGATTCGGATTCACCGGACTTTGCGCCATTTGAGAAATGGCATTTTCAAACTCCAAATCGCCCATGGCTTGCCAACTATTTCCGCGATTGGTGGAACGATAGGGTTTACTCGTGGCGCTGTAAATGATGTTGTTATCCCACGGATGCATAAAATAGGGTGCAATCCAAGCTTTTGGTTCGTTACCGGGGATCCGGATGGCGGAAAAACTGCCCGGCAAACCCCGGTTGTTACTGCGCACCAGCCCACCATTTTGGCTGGACATGTACACATAATTTGGGTTGGTATGATCCACAAAATTATCCATCCCGTCACCCCCGTAGGAATTGGGCCACTCCGTTTCCCCCTGATCAAAGGTATGAAAACTACCGTTATCCTGAGCACCACCGTACATCACATCCGCATCGGACGGACTCGACGACATTCGATAAAATTGTAAGGTACGGATACCGTTGTTGCGGTGTTCCCAATTCAGACCCCCATCCAAACTCTGGTAAACTCCGCCATCACAACCCACGTAGATAATGTCGGGATCGGATAGGGAATAAGCAATTTGGTGATAATCGACGTGCATTGGGCTACCCCAATACGGGTCATCGGAGCCGGGGATCGTTACCGGAGTGAAATTGATGCCATCGGTGGTTTCCCGCAAGATATTGGTCAACAAAAAGGCATGATTGGCATCATTTGGGCTGACACCAATATCGAGGTCATACCATCCCTGCTCGCCACTATCCACATAGAAAATCTGCTCCCAACTGAGACCATCATTGATGGTTTTGTACACTCCCACCTGGTTTTGCCAGTGTATCGCCAGATAGATCGTGGTAAGATTCCCATCATAATGGAGGGCTAAGTGCATCCGGGTCAACCAGTCGTATTCTGAAGGGGCGGGCAACCCGGTATTTTGTTCAATCCACGTTTCACCGTGATCATTGGATACCTGAAATCCATTTCGTGAAACGGCATAAACCCGACCTTCCCGTCCGGGATGTGTGAGCACATCCAGACCATTTACCGCCTCAATCACACGTTGCCAATTTTCTCCGGCATCAACACTACGCCAAATACCGGGTTGGTCACCTGTAAACAGCGAGGCATAGACAATATCACTATCAAATGGATCGACGGCAACCCCAGAAAAGCGTGTCTGGATACCAAAATCATCTTGCCCAACAAAACGCCACGTTTCCCCCAAGTCCTCAGATTTATACATCCCGTGCCCATCATAAGAGTAGCCATTATAAGACGGTTCACCGGTTCCGGCATAGATCACATCGGGATTTTGCGGATCGAAAGCAATTGCGCCAAAAGTCAGGGATTCCAAATGAACACCCACATCTGCCCATGATTCACCCCCGTCAACGGTCTTCCAAATACCACCACTAGCAGACCCCACAAATGCGATGTTTGGATCCACCGGATGCACGCCCAAACCACGCACCCGCCCGCTGTTGATCCCCCAATGGGGTTGCATCGAACCTACACCAGAAGGACCCACGTTTGTCCATTCCAATTCACGCGGATGGATCCGGCGCGATTCTTTCGCCAATTCCTGATCCCGTACCTGCCAGTAAATATCCACCGGAATAGAACCATCTTCCATCTGCCGAATCCGGTGAAATTCGTAGTAACGAATAAATGATTTCCGCTCCTTGACTTCATCTGGAAACCGGTCCCAATCAATTTGATACTGTGCGAAAACAACCGTTGTAAAAAGCACCATCAGGAACGAAATCATGCCTGTAAGCCATATATTATATCTAATCATAAGAACCTCTTTGTGAGTTTGGGAGTTTGACAAGTTCATGAGTTCGTGAGTTTGGGAGTTTGACGAGTTCATGAGTTTGGGAGTTTGACGAGTTCATGAGTTTGGGAGTTTGACAAGTTCATGAGTTTGTGAGTTTGGGAGTTTGACGAGTTCGTGCTCCTTCATCCTTCCGCCTTCATCCTTCATCCTTCCACCTTCATCCTTCATCCTTCCGTCTTCATCCTTCATCCTTCCGCCTTCATCCTTCATCCTTCCGCCTTCATCCTTCATCCTTCCGCCTTCATCCTTCCGCCTTCATCCTTCCGCCTTCATCCTTCATCTTATAGTGGGCTTTCATCGTTTGAGTTTGAAAGAGAAAAGCAGAAGCAAATGTCACCAACGCCACCCCACTCAGGATCAGGATCATTCGCAACCAGGGCAATTGCCACTTCAGGCGAAATACCATCAACTGGTACGCGGTGATAACCCACTCCACACTGGCAAGAATCAGGGCAACCTGAACCACGCGGGCAACCAGCGGACGCCGAAAAAATAAACTGATTAGCAATAAAAGGCTAACCAGCACGAATCCCATCAAACCTTCCCGCATAAAATGCGCTCCGATGACGAGTAAACTCAATACAATAGGAATAAATTGCAAAATCAATAAGAGCGTTTTTTTCATAAAGACTCCCATGTGGTAAAAGGATGTTGAACTAAATAGGAATTAAAATAACGAGGATCACCGGTTACTTCTTGCCCGACCCATGAGGGCAACCTGAGGGGTTGGTCCAGATAATTCACCTCTACTTCAGCCAGAATAAGACCTTGATTTTGCCCTTCAAACACATCGATTTCCCAGATCAATCCGTCCACCTCCAAGCGGTAACGGGTTTTTTCCAACGGGAGATGTTCACATAGTTGCATTAACTCCCGGGCATCGGCGATTGGAATCTCATACTCAAATTCCAGACGGGAGGCTCCCCGACTCTTCCCTTTGATTGCCAAATATGCCGTATTAGCCACGATCCGAACCCGGACAGTTCGTTCGGGCTGGGTGGAAATATAGCCCTGTTGCAAATATTGTCCAGTGGCTTCTGACCGCCACTCATTGCCAGTGACTAAAAATTTACGTTCAATTTCAGTTGCCATTTAGCCTTCTCTTGACTATCGCCGCAAGTTTGCGGCATAATAGAATGAATGTGCGAAAAGCAAGATGTCGTGACATAACCGGACAGATCAATCCTCCTCAGTGAGGATGCCATACACATCAACCCGGATCGGTGTATCGAGAGCACCGATAAAATCAATTTTGTAGGGGGTACTTTTACGCATCATCTCGAATAAAACCGGAGTGGAAACGGTCTCGGCTTGCTCCCAGTAACGGGCGGTCTCTTCATTGCTAAATTCCAGATACTCTGAAGCATAATCGATAAACGATCGGGCATTAATCACCTCACCGACAATTAAAAAACGACCACCGTAACGGTGCCATTCCGCCACCGGGAGCGTTGTTTCCGCAGCTAGTTGGTTAATACACGCCTCATGCCACCGGAGCAACTCTTCCAATTTTGCCTTCTCAAACACCTGCTGAATGTGATCATCATTTTTAATACCTTGAGCGTATGCGCGTCGCCGGACTTCCGCTTTGGATATCCCACCCCGCTGATTACGCCAGGTGGCATCCTGCCGGTAAGTTGCTTCAAAAACGGTGGGGAACGCCTCATGTGACCACTCGCGCCGTTCTTCCTCTTCCAGATGGTCCTGGATACCTTGCCATAATTCAGCTACCCCGGCGCCGGACAAAAAATACGTTTGGCGGTAAGGGGGATAGTCTCGCTGCTGATCTTCCGGTGTGTTGGCCACCAGTAATTGCCTGCCACTGGCATAATTGACCTTCATCTCCAACCACGATCCCGATACCTCATGCGTATAGAGTACCGCCAGTACGTGCTCGGTAGGATGGATAAATTCGCACAAATAAAGGTCATCCAATTCACGAACTTGATAGGCGTTTCCCCGATTAAACCCGATCTGCTCCAATTCATCGATAAGATCGCTTATCCCATCTTCATAAAGCCAGCTCGGGTCATGATCTCGAAGAAGCCGAATGGTCGTCGGAAAGAAAATAGCAGAAGCATCCATCAGACGCTTGAACTCTATCCATTTCCGGCGCAACCACCAGATAATGCCACCGGCAACAATCACCAGTACCAAAAAGAGAATCCCCAGAATCTTCAGAATCAGACTCATTGTACACCTTTCCAGTTCAAAACAAATTCCGTTAAATATTCTAGGGTGGGTATCAAACCCTATTATACATCCCGAATCGAAAATTGACCACGCAAATTTGCCTTAGAGCGGAGTATCTGTTGAAGAGAGTACGGGAAGTGGGCTCAAAATATCAAAATTAACGTGATCCACTGTAGTGGGATTTAGGGCAAATGTCAAGATCAACTTTGCCGAAAAATCGCGGCTCGCGATTTTTTGGGGTTGACAACCGGCAGTCACAGGCTGTATATATTTACAGGTTACGTGGATTTGAATCTCCAGAAATATTGAATTACTACGCTCTTTTCAGCAGCCAACCATACCCGGAGGAAGTCCAATTTATGGCAAACTCAACGTTACCCAGCCTCAATTCGATGTGGGATTTTAGCGATCCGGCAGGGTCGGAAGCCCGGTTTCGGGAACAAATTCCCCACGCAATAGCCGCCGGAGATACGGCGTACCATATCAATTTATTGACTCAAATTGCCCGAACATACAGTTTGCGGTTTCAATTTAAGGCGGCGCATCAAATTTTGGATGAAGCGGAATCCATGCTAAGCGAGGAATGGGTCGAACCCCGCCTGCGCTATCTATTAGAACGGGGACGAACCTACAACACCGCCAAGGAAAGATCTAAGGCACTGGAAATGTTCCATGAGGCATTGAAGTTGGGCATGGAACATCACCAAGAATATCTAGCCATCGATGCGGCACACATGATTGCCATTGCCGAGGAAGAACCGCAAGCACAAATCGAATGGAATTTGAAGGCGATAGCTCTGGCGGAACAAGCCACCGATCCCAAGGCACGAAGTTGGTTAGGCGCATTGCTCAATAACACCGGCTGGGCACTTTTTCGTGCCAGAAACTACGGAAAAGCGCTAGAACTATTTGAAAAAAGCGTGGATTACGAACGCAATGAGAATCACAGCCAATATGAGCGTATTCAACGTTGGTGCGTCGCTCGAACCTATCGTGCGATGGGCCGGATAGATGAGGCGTTGGCACTCCAACATCAATTGGAAGCTGAATACGATGCCGGCGGTCTGCAAGACCAAAATGGTTACGGTTTTGAAGAACTGGGTGAGCTTTATCTGTTAAAAAATCAAACGGAAACTGCAAAAACCTACTTTAAACGGGCGTACCAATACCTTTCTCAGGACCTGTGGTTTGTAAACAATGAGCCGGAACGGTACAACCGACTGAAAATGTGGGTGGAAGCCGAATAAAGGTCAGCGTACGGCATGCTTTCAAAAGCCCATCGCACGTGTTACAACCAAAACAAATAGGGTACCACTCTCACCTTTTCTTTTAGGAGGATTATTTGATGTCCAATACAAATCCATCCCTTGGTGCGTTGCAAACAATCACACCGCACTTAATTTGCGCTGGCGCAAAAAACGCCATCGAGTTTTATCGACGCGCTTTTGGTGCCGAACTTCTTACCCAGATGGAGGGTCCGGATGGGCGGGTGCTGCACTCTGCCTTGAAAATCGGTAATTCACAATTTTATGTGGTAGATGCTTATCCCGAATGGGGTTCAACAGACCCCCAAACCCTCGGAGGTTCTCCGGTGACGATCCATTTGTATGTACCGGATGTGGACGCCGTCTTTCAACGGGCAGTCGATGCCGGTGCGAAGGTATTAATGGAGCTTCAAGATACGTTTTGGGGTGACCGGTACGGCAAACTGGCCGACCCCTTTGGGCATGAATGGTCGCTTGCCACACCGATTAAACAGATGAGCAAAGATGAAATTGAAGCTGCCGCCAAAAAGATGTTTGGAGGGCAATCAAATGGCTAAACGGGCAAAAATTGGTACTATTCTGTGGCGAGATTTAACCGTGCCGGATGCCGCGGCAATCAAAGACTTTTATTGTGATGTGGTGGGATGGAAGGCAGAAGTTCATGACGGGTGTGATGACTTCAATATCCTCACTCCGGCGGAGGGCGAATGTGTGGCGGGAATATGCTATGCCAAAGGAAACAATGCGAATCTTCCCCCACAATGGTTGATCTACATTACGGTGGAAAATGTGGCAGAAAGTGCCCAAAAATGCGTCGAACGCGGCGGTAAACTGGTGGATGGTCCCCGGCAGATGGGCAATCACTACTTTTGTGTGATTCAAGACCCCGCCGGGGCGGTTGCGGCACTGATTGAAGGATAATAGACCCGTGGTTTCCACTTCATGTTAGACAGGAGAGATGGTACATGTCCACGACACCAACCCAATCCCCCCACTTCCACATTGTTGGCGTGAATTACATCAGTATTTATGTCAAGGATTACGAGGCAGCACTTGCATTTTACAGCCATGTGCTCGGTAAACCTGCCTTTCAGGAAAAAACGACGCGCGGCTGGTCCTTGGGAAACACGTGGTTAACGCTGTTCCCTGCCAAAGCCGGTACAAATCCCACTGGTAACCCGCAAAATATGGAATTTGCCATTCAGGTGGCGACTCCAGATGAGGTGGATCGCTTACACCAAGCGTTTTTAGACGCCGGAGCCACCGATACCTGGACACCCGAGGATACTTGGATGTATGAAAACATGCGTTTTGGCGCAATTGATGACCCCTTTGGAGTGCGTATCGACATTTATTGCCCATTAAAATAGAAACCACATCGGTCCCCATTGAACATTATCACAGGAGCATTCAAAAATGATGAAAGACCATATTTTAGCCGCAATTGAACACGAGATTCGGGTGTGCAAACATTTGTACACTAAATTTTCGGCGGAGCATTGGGATTACCGACCCATGGAGGGTATGCGTAGCACGCTGGAATTACTACGCTACCTTGCCGGATGTTCGATTTCCATGGTCCACGCGCTCACCCAAGGGTACAAAGATGAAACCGGAGAGTATGTTTTCCGTCATTATACCTATTTGGAAGAGATGCCCGCCGATCAGTTTATAGCAGAAATGGACAAACAATGGGCAGGAATCCAGCAGTTTTTTGCCACGCTTACCGATTCGGATTTGACCACTAAGCAGGTCAAAATCCCGTGGGAAAAAGAGCCTGTACCGTTGGGGCAGGGGTTGATCGATTGCGGGGTGAAGTTTTTAACGGCTTACCGGATGCAATTATTTTTGTATGCCAAACTGGCGGTGGACCCGGAACTCAATACCGCCAATTGCTGGGCAGGGATTGATTGGAAACGAGATGCTGAAAAAACGGAAACGTCGTAAAAAGAGATCACCGGTACATAGAGCGAAGTCTGCCCTTCCGGTAGGCTTCGTTATGGACGGGTGCGGCGATAACCCTCATCCCCAAACATGATGTTCTCAGCGGCACATCTTCTTCGATCCCGCTGAGTCACACCTGAAGTTTATTTTTCCACCGTCCCCGAGCAAACCAGATTGCCGACGTTATACCTCGAAATACTGCCGACAGTGAAATTACCCACCACACAGCATCAACCCCGAACTCTAGCACAATGCTGAGTACATACGCAAACGGGGCACGGCTAATCGCAAACGTACTGGAAATAATCATCGGTGGCACGGTATCTCCAGCACCCGAAAAGGCGCCATCGATAACAATACCTAAGCCCATAAACATCTGGGCAAAACTGGCGATACGGATGTACCGGCTTGCAATTTCAATTACTTGTGGATCAGATGAAAAGATACGGGCAATCCATTCTGGGAAGATCAAATATACCAACGTGGTAAGCATCATCAGCCATACAGTGATTTTCGCCGACATCCACGCTCCCGCTTCCGCCCGCGCCAATTGATTTGCTCCCAAATTTTGCCCGACAATAGTGGACGCGGCTGTGGCAAATCCCACCGATACCAAATACGAAAGCGACTCAACGGTGATTCCAATGGTTAACGCCGCTAAGGCGTAGGTAGCATCCAGCATATTGATGATTTTCGTGATCACGATATAGATCATCAAAAAGCAAAGTCCGGCAACGCTAGGAGGCAACCCTATTTTGACAATCCGATGCAGGGTCCTGAAGTTGAGTTGCACTTGTTTTTCAAAGGGCACTCTGAGCCGAAGGCGCGTTCCGGTGAGCAAGACAAAAAAGATAGTCACACCGGTCAACTGAGCAAAAACACTGGCTAATGCGGCACCGGTCACGCCCAGAGCGGGGATTGGACCCCATCCAAAGATCAGTATCGGGTCCAGGACAAGGTTAATGACCGTGACCAGAAACATCACTTTCATCGGGGTTTTCGTATCCCCACTACCCCGTAAAATTCCATCTTGCACGGGTAGCAGAAACATCAAAAGGCTACTCGCCAGAAAAATCTGCATATAATCATAGCTTAAAATTGCCACTGCCGGGGTTAAATCCATCAGTTGAAATAGGGGTACCAGACCGTTAATCCCGAACACCGTGACGATTGCCGAGCCGAAACAGCCAAAAGTTAGGGCTTGTTGGGCAACATGTACCGCGCGGGGTAGGTCACGCATGCCCACAAAGCGCGCCACTAAGGAAACGGTTCCCACCTGCAAAATGCCACTCAAGGCATAGAGAATCCAAAGCAAAAACATGGCGGCACCCAGTGCCGCCATGGCATCCGCGCCGAGGCGGCCGATCCAGAGGCGATCCACAATAGTTAAGGTCGTTGCCAGCAATTGGGAGGTAATAGCCGGTGCGGCGAGGTGAAATACCGCCCGTGCCATACTGCCTTCCAAAATATAATCGGCTTTAGTAGTTCTTTTAGCCATAGGCATCAAAATCATTCGCCATTCTAAACCAAAAAAGAAGGCGGCAGGCTTTTATAACCTGCCGCCTTTGCGATCTATAACATGCTGAAAACACGCATGCTTAGATGGTGATCGGGATTACTTCAATAAAATCATCGATTGGGTAGCACTAAAGTCCTCACTGTGGAGTTGGTAGAAGTAAACTCCGGAACTTACAGCTTCACCCTTCGCATTGGTGCCATCCCATTCCACCGAATAAGTTCCGGCTTCTAAGGTCTCACTAACCAACGCATTCACCAAACGACCACTGACATCGTAAATGCGCAACTCCACATTTGCCGTTGCGGGAATATCGAAGCGGATGGTGGTCTTCGGGTTAAACGGATTGGGATAGTTGGCATATAGCTCGTAGTTTGCCGGTACCGCAATCTGCGCCTTCGCCGAACCTTTAGATTCGAAGATTTGAATATTTTCAAACGCATTCAAGTTCGTATCGAGGGCAATAACGTTGTCAACCTGAATGTTCCATTCACCGGCGGCTTTTACTTCAAATGTCAAGGTTGCCAATGTACCGCTACCCATGACACCGGTGCCATCCAGAGACGCCACATCCACCACAACCTGACCGCTGGTGTGTTGCATCATGGCATCTGGGAAGATGGCGTTGATGCCGTTCGCGGCAAATAGGTCACCGGCAGCGACGCTCTTCAATTCCAGAACATCAGCGGTGTATCCCACGGTAATGCTACCGGCAAACAGGTCAACTACATTTTGCGCCGTCAAGGCAACATCAAAGGTCTCACCGACATGCACCGTTTCCGCACCCACCACTGGGGTAAAAGCGGTAACACCGCTGGTGATGGTCTGAGATGCGGCTTTTTGATCCCGGGCAGACACAAAAAGCCCTTCCAGTTGATCCAGCTCACTGGCTATCCGGGCACTGGCGCACTGACCTTGACCGTAATAAACCGCGAAACGCGCTAAGTCAGCGAAGTTCACGGCATCATCATGTCCGATCTGGTCAAAAATACCATCCAGCGCCACATCCACCGCAGGATTCCAGTGGACATCGCCGTTAGCAGAGCCATACGCATATAACAACACTAACAGGTCAAAGGCTTCGACACAGGTATCCCCGTTGAAATCGGCAATGGGCCAGATGTCATTTAAGGTGAGACCCGACAGATTACCTAGCAATGCCAGAATTTGCGGGGAAAGTGTCGGTAAGACATTGATCCGCAACGAGGTGGAGAGAGGTTGACCAATGTTGCTTCCCACAAATTGGAGGGTAGTGCTCAAGGTAATCCCTCCCGCATCTGGCAAGCGACTATCGGACAGGTCGTAAGAAACCGTTACTTCGGCACAACTGCTAGAAGCCATGTTGATCGAGACCGACGCAAAATCCGTCAGAATCTGCTGATCATTGGGTGTGGCATAGTAGGACACATCCACGATGGCGTCTGCCGCGGCAAAACCGACCAAATCTCCACCACTGGCAGTGCAAATCTGGAAGGTGTAACTTGCGGTCGCATCATCATTTTGGTTTGTGGTTTCATACCGTGTTTCGATCTGCGGATCGGCATAGTTGACCGTCACATCAAACGTATGGCTATCACTGCCACCGTTTCCATCCGAGACGCTCACCGTAACTTGACCCGAACCCAACGTTGTGGGGTCAAAGTGGAGTGTATTTCCACCAACAATCGTGGCAAAACCAGAGCCAAAACCGGTAATGTCATCAACCGTATAGGTTGGCGTATCATTATCGGCATCGGTCGAGGTCAGCGCGATGTCGTACGGTGTAGAGAGCGTCAACGTCAACTGGGCATCCAAGGCGCCAAGTACCGGAGCATCATTCACATTTTCAACCGTTACTTGCATGTCATCGCTCACAGAAAGCCCGCCTTCGTCGGTTGCGGTAATCGTGACATTGGCAACCCCATTCCAATCGGCAGCGGGTGTAAATGACAAGACACCATCCGTTGTGATATTCACCGTCAATTCACCCACGCGTAGGGTCTGTTGTGCTTTGACATCGGTCAGAGCTTTGGTTACAGACGATACCGACCGCGAACCATCTTCCCGTAAGGTTACAACGGTGTAACTGGAAGACCACGTTAAGTTGGCATCTGCGGTTTCAATGTCGCTCACATACGATTTCAAATCGATTACTGGGGATGGCGTCGGCGAGCCATCTTCGCTAAATGTCACATCCGGTAGTGCCGTATCGAAGACTGGTTGGTCGTTCACCGGATTCACCGTGACGGTCACAGTGGTTGTATCCGCCCCGCCTAACTGGTCAATCGCAATAAACTTGACCTGTTTATTACCATACCAATTTGCGGCGGCGTTAAAGGTAGCCACCCCGGAGGCAATCGATACGGTCAGGTCTGTACCGCCACCAATCACTTCCGAAAGATAAATCAATTGGTTAGCGGGTGTCAGATCGTCGGTCACTTGTTGGGTTAAGTCAACCGTAGGCGCCGGTGTCTCATCTTCATTGAAATTGACCGCTGTAAATGTCGCACTCCATTGGGGAGGGTTGTTGCTCGGGTCTGGAATAATTACGGTGATGGTCAAATCATCCGTCAGCGGCTCTGGGTCCTCAACCTGTAATGTCACCGGATATGTCCCGTAGCTTACGCCGATATGGGAAAATCGAAATGTTGTCCCATTATCCGTCACATTGATACTATCATTGGGCACCAAAACAGTCCAGGAAAGCTCCGCATCGGTATTATCCACATCTTCAGCTAAATCTGCCAAGGTGACATCTGCGAAACCCTGATAGGGTACAATCAGGACATAGCTATCCAAAGCGACTGGAGCATCGTTGACCGGATTGACTGTTACCGTAAACGCATCATTTTCAGAGCCATTATCGGCATCCGTGACCGTAACCGTCACGGTTGCCGTGCCATACCAATCTTGCTCGGTCGTAAACGTTAACGAACCGGTGGCACTGACCGAAGGCACCAATTCCGTCATATTGGAACTCACTTGCCACGTCAGTTGATCATCAGCGGTTTCCACATCGGAGACATATTGACGCAAATCAATTGCGGCAGGAGTGGTATCTTCATCAAAGCTCTGATCCGGAACCGGCGTATCAAAGACCGGAATATCATTCACAGACTCCACCGTAACTTGAATTTGGTCAGATGCCGAAGAATGACGTGTATCGGTTGCCGTAAAAATAACTTGCTTGGTACCAAACCAATTGGAAGCTACAGAAAACGAAGCCATCCCGGTACCATCCACCGAAACGGTTAAATCGGTACCGCCACCAACAACTTCCGCGTCCCAACTCACAATCGCATCACCTTCACTACTGTTTGGGTCGCTGGCATACGTTGCCAAGTTGATAGTTGGCGCAGGTGTTGGCGAGCCATCTTCACTAAAGGTTTGATCGGGCACTGGTGTCCACACCGGCGGGTCGTTCCGAAAATCATCCGCACCGATACTTGGCGGGTCAGGACGCTCCGTACCTTCTTGGTCTGTCGTAATTCCTGAAATCGCGACTCCTGCACTCACCGCCGGAGAGGAAACAGAGGTCAATTTAAGGTTAGTGGTACTGGTAAATCCGGGGTCACCACTGATACTATTGGCATCGGCACCGGTTATACCCCGGCTGGCTAAGGCTGCTTGCCAATCGCTTAGCAAGGTTAAATTTTGTTCCGGTTGTCCGCTTGGCTTTCCATAACCCACATGACCCATACCGTTGTTGTTGCTGACATAGAGGTCATTATAGTTAATGTCAGCAAACTGGGTCATGGTACCGCCATTTGCCACCTGAATGGCGTAGTGCGATCCGCCAGCATCAGACTCCCGCATATTCACAAAAATATTGTTTTTTACAATCAAAGAGGGCGTGCCATTCGCCGAGGAAGTAAAAAACGCAGTTGTCGATTGGCTATTACTTTGGGTGCCCGTCAAATAAACACTGTTAAAATAGAAACTGGAGTTGGTGCCATTATTTTCCAAGAAAATTCCGCGAACATTGCCCGTACCGGTCACATTGAGGTCGGAAATCATATTGTTCACGTAGGAGTTATTTTGGCTATTTGCCAGCCATAAGCCGTACACATTGCTGTTGGTTGTAGCGGAAAGGGTGTAAATACGGTTTGCCGAAACTTCGGCATTCTGCACTCCCGCCGTGAACCGAATACCGCTGGTCGTAAAGTTACCATTGCTGGCATTACGGATGGTATTCCCTCTAAGAACCAGCGACTGCTCATAAGCGGCACGAATACCGGCAGCACCAAAGTTTTCAATGGTATTTCCTTCAACCGTGTTGCTCATATTCGGGTTTGAGGAATCCCCTTCCAGATAGACACCGCGGGAATTGGAAGCGGCTCCAGTGGACAAGGTACAATTCTTAACCGCATTGTATGTTGCGGCGTTAGAAGCACTTCCCAAAATATGCACGGCGTGTTGTCCGGTGACCGCAATGGTCAAACCGTCAAGGGTCACATAATCCGAACCATTGAGCTGAAAACCATAATCACCGGTAATATTGAACGTCGGATTAATATTGGTTGCCGCCCGAATCGTTACCGTATTAAGGGCACTCGTCCCATTCACAACCCCGATCATCATCGGGCTGGTATCGGATGGATAGGAATTATCGGTGAGTTCCATAGTTACGGCACCACTGACACCCCGATCATTCAGAGCTGCAACTGCCGCCGACATCGTGGAGAAGTCACCGCCATTCCCGACCGTATAATTACCGGACAACGGTCCGGGTGCGGTAGAAAA
>RFFQ01000129.1 GCA_003697105.1 Gemmatimonadota bacterium
CCAGTGGTCACAATTTCGATCTCCAGAGCGGTTTGAATTTTGACATCCCGGGTCACCGGATTGACCTGAACGGGGTAGATCAGCACCGGCACAAAGCGCACATCCCGCAAAATTTGCGGGTCGCCCACTTGAACTGTTTCCGCCGGAAAAAACGTATTTTGTTGATAATATTGTTCGTTTTCCGGGTAAATACCGGGTGTGGGGGAGTGCGGCAACACCTGAACATCTGGTAACACGATTTCCCCCTCCGAACGGACGTGTACCCGGGCATCACTTGTGGGAGGGATGGCTATCCAAACGGAGATTAAGGGCACTTCGGGAGCACCTTCGATTGTAGAAAATGTAGCCTCCGGCAACCGGAATCGGGTGTATTCGGTGCCATTTGCCGCTACGGTTTCCTGCTCAATGCCAGTCAATTCAACGGTGAATGTCGTGCCCTCCGGATCGGCATGCTGTACCTCAATATGGGCAGGCGTGGGATCCGGGGTCGTCATCTCTAACCACGCGGAAAAACCGGATGTCCAACATCCTAGGGTAATCCCAAGAATCACCAAAAGTGTCGATACATTCGACATAGAAAGTCCTCCTAAGGAATTAAAAAATAGATATAGAAATAGTGTGGGAATTAAAATTGGAAGTTCCGACGAGGGGGATTTTGAGTTGGCTGTATATCTAAGGGTCTCGGGAAAAACTGTCAAGAAAAAATTGATATTTCCCCATCGAATTTCAGCATGAGGCGGATCAAATTTACTTTTATTGCCAACATGTTACAGAATCCGGTGCGGGTCGCTCTCATTGAGGAACTACTGGATCAAACGCCGGCGAAGCCGGTAGATCGCCAAATACCCAAAAATGAGCGTGATTAGCACACAATAAACGGCATCGAGAAGAAGAGAGGGCTCAAAGTAAGGGATACAAACCATCCGTACCAACCGGACAGAATGAGTTAAAGGGAAAATCTCGGCGACAGGCTGAAGAATGCCCGGCAAATCCTGAATTGGGAAGACCACCCCAGAGAAGAAAAACATAGGGGATAAAAATCCCGTCATAAAGAAATTAAAATGATTGATATTTTTGACATAAGATGTCACAAACAATGAGATCGCGGCAAACATTAATCCCGTAATTAAGCCGATCAGGGGGGTCAGTAGGCTCAGAGAAATCGGAATAATCCCGAAACTGTAAATGATAACCAACACACAAAACGAGAAGAAAAATCCCTTGCTACCCGCCCAGAGTATCTCCCCCACCAATAGGTCGGTGGCGGTAATGGGAGCCGCCAGCATTCCATCATACACTTTATCAAATTCCAGTCGGATAAACGTGCTGTAGGTACACTCAAACGCGGCGGTGTACATGGCAGATGTCACCAGCAAGCCGGTCGCTAAAAACTGGATGTACGGCATCCCGGCCATTTCATCGATGTATTTACCCAGACCCAGCCCGATCCCGGCTAGGAAAATCAGCGGCTCCAAAAAGGGGGGCAACCCATTACTGACCAAATCCCGGGTGTAAACCAGCATGTGACGATACCAAACGCTGTAAATCCGTGCCAAATAGGGCGGTTTATTGTTGTTCATTGAGCGTTCTCCCCGTTGCTTGAAGAAATAAATCTTCCAAATTGGATTGGCGTAGATAAAATTCACCATTTTGGAGTGATTCTGCCAAATGGCGCAAGGTATCCAGATCGTTGCAATAAAACAGGGGGGGTTGTGAAGAATCATCGATCCGCACGGCGGAATTGTGAATTTGGCGGCGCAAAACCTCCCCAGCAGATTTTTTTTGGACTTCCAACACGTAGCGTTCAATGTGGTCGTCCAACAGTTGCTGTGGTTTTCCTTCCATGATTTTTTCGCCCTTATCCATGATGATGATCTGGTCACAAATCTGAAAGGCTTCTTCCATATAGTGGGTCGTCAATAAAATCGTGATGCCTTCCTCTTTAAGATGTTGTAATTTTTCCCAGATGAGACGGCGCACCTGCGGGTCTAGCCCGGTGGTAGGTTCGTCCAAAATCAGCAATTTCGGTTTATGAATCAGCGCCCGGGCAATCACCAGCCGGCGTTGCATTCCACCGGAAAGCTCCCGGATGCGAGCGTGCTTTTTCTCTTTCAATTCGACAAACTCAAGTAATTCATCAATGCGTTTCAATGCCATCGTTCGGGGCATATTATAAAACTTGGAGTACACAATCAGGTTTTGAATTACGGATAATTCCGTATCGAGGTTATTATCCTGAGGTACCACCCCTGATTGGTACTTAATTTCCAGTTCCTGTGTCGCTGGGTCATATCCCATCACATTCACCACACTTGGGGGTACGTTATCGCGCACATTTTTGCCGTAGAGTATTTTCATCATGCTGGTTTTGCCGGCGCCGTTGGGTCCCAAAAAACCAAAACAGACTGCCGGAGGAACATCAAAACTTAAATGATTGACTGCCTTAAATGTACCATATGATTTATGACAGTTCTCAACGTGAATCAACGCAGTACTCATCTCTAGTCCTCATCGGGTGAAAATGCGCGGAGATATGGGCAATACCCGTAAGATCGGGTGTTCGACGGCAATTTATGATAATCTATTCGTTTTTTCAAGAGTACAATTTTTCAAAAATTATGGTTTCATCCACAGGTTCAGTACTGGGGTGTTCAAAATAAAAAGACCCGGAATGTCTCTTCCGGGTCTGCTATTGGGGGGTATGATGGTTTGGTTACTTGGTCGCTTCCACCAGTAATTCCGTCATTCGGCTTACAAATTCTGCCGGTGAATTGAGATTATCGTCAATTAGCAACGCCCCTTCAAACAGTTGCAAAATGGTGTTGCGCAAGCGGGGGTCTTTGCTATCTGCCATGTTCAAACGGGAGAGGTTTTTGATCAACGGGTGGCGCATGTTCACTTCCAGCACCTTTTTAGGGGCGATGAAACTTTGGTCCATCATTTTCATCATGCGTTCCATTTGCGGGTCAAGGGCATCTTTGCCGGAGACCAGCGTCACCGCGGAATCTACCAGCCGCTTGGAGGGGATCACATCGGCAACTTTGTCACCCAAAGTCTCCTTGAACACTTCGATCAGAGATTTGGACAGATTTTCGTTTAACGTTTCTTCAGCGGCGTCATCATCCGGTTTCAAATCCAAATCCGCTTTTTCAATGGATTGAATCGGCTTTTTGTCATACTCATTGATTCCGGGCACGATGAACACATCACCGGGGTCGGTCAGGAGCAACACTTCAATATCATTTTTCTTGAAGTATTCTAGGTTGGGATTCCGTTCAATGACCTCGCGATGTTCGCCGGAAAGATAGTAAATTTCCTTCTGATCCGGTTTCATGCGGCTGACATAATCTTTAAGCGAGGTGTAGTGTCCTTTTTCGGTTTTGGTCGTCTCAAACCGGAGCAGATCAATGATCTTATCACGGTTCGCAAAATCGGTATTGACCCCAAGTTTGAACATGGGACCAAAATTTTGGTAAAATTTCTCATATTTCGCGTTATCTTCTTTTGCCCACTCTTCTAGCATTCCCAAAATTTTGGTTGTCAGGGTCTTTTTGATCTTCGCCATGACGGGGCTATTTTGTACGGTCTCCCGGGAGACATTCAGCGGCAAATCTTCGGTATCCACGACTCCGCGTACAAAACGTAGATACTCCGGTAGTAAATCCACACAATGCTCCTGAATCATCACTTTATTGGAGTACAGGTGTAGTGACTTCTCCAAATCTTCCTTAAATAGCGTCATTGGCGCATGAGACGGAACAAAAATCAGAGCCTTAAAATTAACAACCCCTTCCAAATCCAACTGCAGATGTCCCAAGGGGTCTTCGTAGTCATTGCTGACAAACTTATAAAATTCGTTCAGTTCCTCTTCTTTGATCTCATCTTTGGATTTATGCCAGAGTGCCTGGACCCGGTTTACATTCTCGCCATTGACAGAAATGGGAAAATCCACAAAATTGGAGTACTTTTTGATGATATTCTTCACCCGCCAGTCTTCCGCAAATTCTTGATGATCATCTTTTAAGGTGAACATAATCTTAGTCCCTCGGGTTGGCTTATCGATCTCCTCAATGGTAAACGTACCTTCACCTTTGGAGGTCCAGCGCAATCCTTTGGAATCGGTGTCGGCATGGCGGGTTTCCACGATAATTTCATCCGTAACCATAAACACGGAATAAAACCCAACCCCAAATTGTCCAATCAGATTCCCATCCACCGTTTGGTTTTGTTTTTTCACCTGCTTCAAAAATTCGAGCGTACCGGAGCTTGCCACCGTACCCAAACGGTAGATCAAATCCTCTTCGGTCATCCCGATACCCGAATCCTCAATGCTGAACTGTTTTTTTTCTTTATCCACCTCGATCTTGATTTCGAGGGGCGCATCTGGATCAAGCACATCGGTGTCAGTAAGTTGGCGAAATCGAATTTTATTGAGGGCATCGGACGCATTGGAAATTAACTCTCGTAAGAAAATTTCGGGGTGAGTATATAGCGAATGTACAATTAAATGAAGTAGTTGCTTCATCTCCGCCTGAAATTCATACTCTTTGGGATGTGACATAACCAACCTCCTGTGTTAAGGTGTCATTAAAAGGGTGTCAATTCGACAGAATATAACTTATGTCAGGAACTTTTATAAAAATTTGTGCCAATTTTAACAGTACGGGGGATTTTGATGACCTTGGCTGCCAGCAAGTATCACAGCGGCTAAAAGCGAATCCGAACAAATGGAAATTTTGTTTTGTTTTTTGGAGGTAAAGCCCGTATATTACCCCCGATTCGGATTCCATAAACCCTTTCAGGAGAAGCACCTTGTCACGTAACTCCTTCCAGAATCAATTAAACCAGACTATTCGCACCATTGAGCCAGATCAACCATGTTATCTGCCCTGATTGCCTACATTTTGTGGGGGTTATTACCGGTTTACTGGAAATGGCTGTCTCACATACCGGCGTATGAGATTTTTCTCCACCGTACCGTGTGGTCGTTAGGGTTTGTTGTTGTCTTGCTGGCGTGGCAACGGCACTGGCACGGGTTGAAGCAGGCTCTGCACAGGCCGGGTGTGTTGTTCTCTGTGTTAGCAAGTTCTCTTTTGCTGGCAACCAACTGGCTAACCTACATTTGGGGGGTCACCTCCGGCAACATTGTAGAAACGAGCCTCGGCTATTTCATCAACCCGCTGGTCAATGTGCTATTCGGAATGCTTTTTTTACGGGAACAGTTGCGGTGGATGCAGGGTGTGGCCGTCCTGATCGCCGCTGCGGGAGTATTCTACCTCACCTTTAATTACGGACGGTTCCCTTGGATTGCCCTAACCTTGGCATTCAGTTTTGCGCTCTATAGCTTGCTCCGCAAAACCATGCCGCTTTCTTCATTGGAAGGCTTATCGATAGAAACGGCGATCCTTTTTTTACCGGCATTGGGCACCCTAATCGCTTTTGAATTCAAGGGGTTAGGGGCGTTTGGTCACACCGATATTCGAACAACGCTATTGCTAATCTTTACGGGTGTCGCCACCGCATCTCCGTTACTCTTTTTCGCCAGAGGCGCGAAGTCCATCACCTTAACAACCCTTGGTTTACTTCAATATCTTGCTCCAACGATCCAGTTTGGGTTAGGTGTCTTCGTCTATCATGAAGCGTTCAATACCACCCGGTTAATCGGTTTTAGTCTGATTTGGTTCGCATTAGTGATCTACTCCGGCGAAAGTATTTGGAGCTACCACCGCCAGCGTAACGGAAATCGTCCGGGTAGCACATCACGGTTGCCGGTTTCTTAATCGTATTTCCTCCCGGATGTCCTCCAAAGCGCGCACATACTCTTTTTGTTTGGGGTTCATACGTACCGCTTCTGCCAAATGATATTCCGCCAGTTCAAACCGATTTTCCACACGGTGTACCGCCGCTAAGGTATAATGGGTCCGGGCATGGGGCATAATCTCCAACGAGGTTTCTAATGCCTTACGGGCATCGTCCCACATTTTTTGCCCGATTAAATATTCGGCAAGTTGTTGGTAAATAACGGCATACCGTTCTTTATTATCCTCCCGTACCGGCTTGATAATGAATTGTACAAAAATTAAATCCATAAAATCGCAGTATGCCGGTTTGTAAGTCTTTTTGCTGGCAATGCCAAGGGGTAAGGAGTTAAAAAACGGTTGGTACTTGGGATATTGGGGGGTAAAGGTCACAAACGTGAAACGGTCTTCTCCTTGTTCTTTGAGGTCTAACATCAATTTGACAAGGGTGGCATCGTTCAAGCCATCCCCTTTGCGAGGATAAAAAAGCCATTTTTCCAGATAGATGGGACCCAATTCCAGCGGATACCACCAGACATCGGTCATGATCGTTTTACCCGGTTGTTGTTGGGAGACTTCAATGAACCGTTCGCTGGCTTTCTTTTTATGATACAATAGATAAACTCCGCGTAACTGATTGGTAACACTAAATGCCAGTGCCACCAGCAAAACGCCAATCCAAACCGGCTTGAGGGATAGATGCGCCACCCGGATATGTTGCCATACGTACAGCGCAAGGATTGCACAAAGCGGGTAAAACATCAGCAAAAATCGAGAACCCCATTGCATGGCACCACTGAGCGGACTCACCAAGGAAAATTGAATCACAAACAACCCGAACGTCAAAAGAATAAAATTAATCCAAGGACGGTCGTCCTCCGGCTCAATTAAATTTTTGACTAAGAATCCAACGATAACAAGGGGTGTGCCCACCATAAAATTGCAGGAATACAAGCTCCCATAAACGGGATTATCATCCATGAATTTGGCAATTAACCCGATCAAACTGATGATCAACGCCGAAATAAACGTGCCCAGCAGGATTTTATCTTTTTTACGAAACGCCGGAAGAAATGCAACAAGCAAAAACGCGGCATAAGGGATCATCAAAATGGCACTGAGGGTGCGATCTTTCACGGTTTGAAAAAGCAAGCCATGAAATATCCGCCATTTTTCCGCTAAAATCGCCACCATCCCCGATTCCGGTTTAGCAACTTCACTCAATTCCCAGTTTTTTGTAATGTGAAACCCTAGCACAGACCCCGATACCTGCAAATTATACCACACCAGCGGAATCACCCCGATAGCAAAGGCAACCAAAAAAAAGATGATCCCTTTCCGGTGGCGATTGAACAACAGATAGGAAATCACCATCGCTGTAACAAGGGCATAAAGTTCCTGCCGCATCCACGTAGCAACCGCCAGAGAGAACCCGGCAATTATCATCTGGGATATTGGGGGTGTTTCCCATGAGCGAATGAGGATAAAAAAGGAGAGAACTACCAGCATCGCCGCCGGGGCATGCTCCCAAAATGTCAGGGCATAAAAAAAGACCGGCGTCGCCAGACCGACTAGCGGGATGACCCATTCGGCACGATCTATTTGAAGATGTTTCGCCAGTAAAAAGGTGAGCCAGAGCAATAGCACGGCAGAGAGGCAGGGTATAATATATAACCCCCCATAACCCAGCCCTTGTAACATAAACGAGGAGATCAACGGGAAAAAGAGGGGATAGACCGAATATAATTTGCCGTCGTTTAGTGCCGAAAAGCGCACCGAAAGAGGCACATTGTAAAATTCGGGGTCAAGTGCCTGACCCGGATAGACCAGATTCACATGTTGGTAATCATTCGCAATAAGACTGCGGGCATAAATCAGTTTGGCACCATTATCCACTACCCAAAAGCCCTTTTGTGGATAAACAACAATAAGTACCATATAAATCAATGCAATGAATATCATAAAAATAAAGGCATTCCGGGTGTTTACCATGACTAGACCTCTTTGGTGTGAATATGAAAACGCCCCGTCAGATAAAACTGACAGGGCGATTACATGGCAGGAGTGGCAGGAATCGAACCCGCAGCCCTCGGTTTTGGAGACCGATGCTCTGCCAATTGAGCTACACTCCTATATTTGGACGGTATATTAGTGCGATTGATCCCGATTGTCAAGCGTTTTTTGCAAAGGATAACAAACAAAAAGCACGTCCTGCCTGTGCAAAACGTGCTTTGAATACTGGTGAGCAGGGTGGAATCGAACCACAATCAGCCGCAACTGACCCGGTACTCGCAACTGGCTTTCTAACCCGGTAACAGCATGTTACTGCTTGCTGACCACAGCTCCTGCCCAGTGTGATGTCAATTTTTAGAATGATCGATAAATCAGTACAGATATATAATTGGTATAATCCGTGTTGTCAAGGTTTTTGTTAGGTGTTTTTGGTCGTTTTCAGAATAAAACGCGATTTTTCTTGCGATAAGGGGTGTATTTATGTATTTAAAAGAAAATACGGATGCCATTATGTTGATTTTTTATCTGGGAGAAACCATGAGCTATCGGTTGACTGACTGGTTACCCATCACCAAAAAAGAAGTTGAGATGCGGGGTTGGGACGAACTCGATGTCATCCTCATTTCCGGTGATGCCTATGTCGATCATCCGGCATTTGGGCATGCCGTCATCGGACGCATCATCGAATCTGAAGGATTTCGGGTAGCGATTGTACCCCAACCCAACTGGCGGGATGACTGGCGCGACTTCAAGAAGATGGGCAAACCGCGTTACTTTTTTGGAGTTACCGCCGGTTGTATGGACCCGATGGTCAATCACTATACCGCCAACAAACGCCGGCGCTCCAACGATGCCTACACCCCCGGCGGAAAAGCTGGCTTCCGCCCCGATTATGCCACCACGGTTTACACCCAAATTCTAAAAAAACTCTACCCCGATGTGCCCGTGATTATTGGTGGGATTGAGGCGTCTCTACGACGCGTGACTCATTACGATTATTGGTCAGACCGGCTCATGCCCTCTATTCTGGTAGATTCAGGGGCAGACCTGCTGGTTTATGGCATGGGAGAACAACCCCTCCGCCAAATTTTAGCCCTGATGCGCAAAGGCGTTCCCTTTTCGTCACTCAAAACGATCCCCCAAACCGCGTTTTTACAGGATGCTAACCAACCCCTACCCAAAAATAAAAAATGGGAGACGCTCGAACTGGCCTCCCATGAGGAATGTTTGAATGACAAACGGACTTTCGCCCGTAATTTCAAGCACATTGAACAGGAATCCAACAAGCAATTTGCCAACCGATTGACCCAGCGCACCGGGGATCATCTGCTAGTTATCAACCCCCCATTCCAGACGATGACGGAACACGAGATCGATGCCTCATTTGATCTGCCCTATACGCGTATGCCACATCCCAAGTACAAAAAACGGGGAGCTATCCCCGCCTATGAGATGATCCGCCACTCCGTGAACATGCACCGGGGTTGCTTTGGCGGCTGTAGTTTCTGTACGATTTCTGCCCATCAAGGTAAAATGATCGCCAGTCGCTCTAAAGCATCCATCCTGAAAGAAGTGGAACAAATAACTCAAATGCCTGATTTTAAAGGGTATATCAGCGATCTAGGTGGTCCCTCTGCGAATATGTATAAAATGAAAGGCAAAGACCCATCCATTTGCGATCGCTGCGTCAGTCCCTCGTGTATTCACCCGACCGTGTGCCACAATCTGGATACCAGCCATAAGGCATTAACCGATATTTACCAATCGGTTCAGGCACATCCAAAGGTGAAAAAGGCGTTTGTCTCCAGTGGTGTGCGCTACGACCTGTGTCTCAGCCAATCCGAAGAAGCGGCAAAAACAGATGGAAAAGCAGAGTACATCGAGCAATTGGTCACCCACCATGTCTCCGGGCGGCTTAAAGTTGCTCCAGAACATACCTCCGAGGAAGTACTACGCCTGATGCGAAAACCCAAATTTACCTATTTCCATGAATTCAAAAAACGCTTTGACGCCATCTGTAAAAAAGCCGGTCTCAACCAACAACTGATCCCCTATTTTATTTCCAGTCACCCCGGCAGCGACATCGAAGATATGGCAAATCTAGCAGTGGAAACCAAAGCGCTCGGCTTTCAGTTAGAGCAAGTGCAAGATTTTACCCCCACCCCCATGACGGTGGCGACCGTGATTTACTACTCCGGGTACCATCCCTATACGCTCAAACCGGTGAAAACGGTCAAAACACAAAACGAAAAACAACAACAGCATAAATTTTTCTTTTGGTACAAACCGGAATACCGCCGCTGGATTCGTACCACGTTGGATAAAATCGGGCGTTCCGATTTAGCCGATAAACTGCTTCAACCGGATAAATCCCACCCGAAAAAGCGTACCTTGCTTAATCAACGAAACATCACCAAATATAAACCACGAAAAACATCCGGTAAAAAATAAACCGTGCGGAAATAGTCATTCCGCACGGTTTCTCATTGATTCTATCCGATGCCACCCGCCGTTACTTCATCAACACGACCGAATGGGTTGCCCTAAAAGCATCTACGGTCAATTGGTAGAGATAAATACCACTGGCAACCTCGTTACCATGCGAATCCCTACCGTTCCACTCC
>RFFQ01000130.1 GCA_003697105.1 Gemmatimonadota bacterium
CTGAATATTCGCCGGGGAGCTTTACTAGACCCATATTGTGGATCCGGGTCATCGTTTGCTTCAGGTCTGGAATGCCATTTATCCGAAATGTACGGGTTTGACATCAACCCGTTGGCGGTACTCATATCTCGTGTAAAATTCACAAAGGTATCGATTCCCGCTATTATGGAAACAAAAACAAAATTGCGCCATCGTGTTTTTGATTTTATTAAAGAGGAACAAAACCGTTGTAAACTGCCATTACCCAAAATCACGAATATGGAATACTGGTTTTCAAAAGAAGTCGCCCAGAATCTCAATATACTTCGGCATTTTATCTTTCAAATTGAAAATAGGAACCTCCGGCGATTTTTTCTGGTGCCTTTTTCTGAAACAATCCGGGAATGTTCGTACACCCGAAATAACGAATTCAAGTTATACCGGATGAAACCCGAAGATATGCTATATTTTAACCCGGATGTGTTTGGCTTATACTTCAAAAAACTAAATGATACGATCTTCAGTTATACTCATTTTTACCTTCCCAAATTAGACGACAATGTAAAAGTCGAGGTCCATTATTCTGAATTTAAACCGAAGCAAAACTTTTATGATGTGATTTTGACTAGTCCACCTTATGGTGATAGCCGGACAACGGTCGCCTACGGCCAATTTTCCACGCTTTCAAATGAATGGTTGGGAATAGACTATGCCCGGAAAGTAGATAAAATGCTGATGGGGGGTGTCACCGCAAAAACCCCTTACCGCAACGGTCTCATCGCTGACTACATTCAGGAAATCAAAAAGATTGATGAAAAGCGAGCCTTACAGGTTTCCGCATTTTATGATGACCTCGAAAAATCGATCCGCGAAGTGGCAAAAAGTGTCAAACAAAACGGAAAAGCAATTTACATTGTGGGCAACCGAACCGTCAAAAATATTCAATTACCTACCGACCAATTCATTGCCGAAAAATTTGAGGAAAACGGATTTCGACATCTCGTGACGTATGAACGAGCCTTAAGCAATAAAGTAATGCCCTCCAAAAACTCCCCTACAAACAAAAGAGGGAAAACCGTTCATACCATGCTTTCGGAATATATCGTAATTTGTGACAAAAAATAGCACATCCCCCACCGGTGGGGACGGTTTGGTCTAGGTATCTGGGAACAATTTGGCTTGAATGTCCACCCCATTGAAATCAAAATAACAAGATAACATAAAGGAACTCCATGAAAAACACAGTAGCTTTTCACACCTTAGGTTGTAAACTGAATCAATACGAAACCGACGGTATCCGCGAACTTTTTGAAAACGAGGGCTTTGATACCACCAACTTCAACAAAAAAGCAGATGTTTATGTTGTCAATACCTGCACGGTCACCTCTGCCAGCGATGCGGAGGCACGGCGAATTATCCGGCGAGCCATACGCACGAACCCGGACTCGTTTGTGATTGTAACCGGCTGTTACGCCCAACTTAAACCACAGGATATTGCCAACATACCGGGGGTGAGCTTAATCGCGGGAACAAATGACAAAAGTAAAATTGTGGATTATGTCCGGCAGATTAAAACCCGCACCACCGGTACGACCCGAACCCTGCACCGGTTGGATCAGCCCGAAATTTTTGTGACAGATTTAGGCACATGCGATACCTTCGATGAATTGAATGTGAACCGGTTTCGGGGATTGACTCGCGCCTTTGTTAAAATTCAGGATGGGTGTGACCTGCGATGTTCTTACTGCGCCGTGACCGTCGCTCGGGGTAAAAACCGCAGCCGGCCGTTATCGAACATCCTCGATCAAGCCCACCAATTGGTCGAAAATGGTTATCAAGAGATTGTCCTCACCGGGGTTCATCTGGGCAGTTACGGGCGAGATACCTTCACCGATAAAATTTTTCTAGCCGATGTCGTGGAACGCCTCTGCCAAATCGAAGGACTACGCCGCTTACGTATTAGTTCCCTAGAACCCTCGGAAATCACGGATCGGTTGATTGAGTTAGTGGGCGAATATGATAAAATATGCCCCCATTTTCATATTCCATTGCAAAGTGGAAATGATGAGATTCTCAAAAAAATGCGCCGCCCTTACCGGGTGAAACATTTTCGGGATAAAATTCAGCGTTTGGCAGAAAAACGCCCAGAAGTCGGCATTGGTGTGGATGTGATCGTCGGATTTCCGGGGGAAACAGATGCCCATTTTCAGGATACGGTGAACCTGTTGGTTGAATTACCCATCTGCTATTTTCACGTGTTCAGCTATTCCGTGCGGGAGGGTACGGACGCCGCTAAAATGCCAAACCCGGTTTCGCCGGATGACCGCAAACACCGAAGCCAAGTGCTTCACCAGCTAAAATCCCGAAAAATGCGAGAATTTCACGAGCGATTCATCGGGCATACGGTGGACGTACTGTTTGAACATCGCCGCGATAAACACACCGGCTGGCTGACCGGACTTTCCGGCAATTACATTCGCGTGATGGCGGAAGGCGATGACGCACTAATGAACACCATCCAACCGGTTAAAATTGAACGGCTTGCACAAGATAATCTAGCAATTGGCCAGATTCTTTAATTCAAAACATTCTATCAGGATAAGACGCCGGTATCACATCGAACCGGCTTTTTTAGTTTGAGCCAATATTTTACTTTACAATTCTACAACAGATATGATATTATCAGGCGTAATTTTCGCCCATTTTCTTGATATCTTACGGAGGTTTCCCAGCAATGTTGTTTCTTCGATTTTCCATCGTAACTATGATATGCCTTGTACTTTTTCCGGTGATGAGTGTGGCGCAAACACCCATCGCTGATATTCAGGCAAACCCTTCACTCTACGAAGGTCAGGAAGTGACCATAGAGGGCGTCGTGACTGTCGGTGCCGGTGTGACCAACGATCAACGCCTGAATGCGTTTGTGCAGGATGCCTCCGGGCGGGGAATTATGCTGTATAATAGCAGTATTATTTATGAAACCGAATTGGTACGCGGCAACGCCGTTCGTGTGGTGGGCACAGTGACCGAATATAGCGGCGGCTGCCCGACCACAGAAATTACCGATTTTACAGTCGAAGTGCTCTCTAGC
>RFFQ01000015.1 GCA_003697105.1 Gemmatimonadota bacterium
AAATATGATCCTCTTCTTCATAACGAGCAACCCACTGCTCCTCATCTACATTTGCAGGCGGGTTGGCTTGTTCCCATGTAATGGTCTGTTGGTAGGCATTCGCAGGGGGAGTTTGTTCGCTATATTGCAATTCAGATCGGATACGAGTGGAATCGATTATCATATGTTGTTCCGGCATAAATCCCTTTTCCACGGGTAATATGACATCCGGTAAGGTGATAATGTCACCGTTCCAACCCACTAATTCTGCAATGCGTTGAATCCATTCGTGCTCAGTCAAAGCATGTGTTTCAGCAACATTATAAATTCGACTGGAAGCCGTGTCCGACGTTATCGCCAAACAGATCGCATGGGCGACATCTTTGACGTATGCCCGTGACATTCGCCAGTTGGCATGATGTTCATTGATCAATATTGCCGGGCGGTTGTCTGCCATCCGTTTCAGATAATGGTACATCCGGTGCTGGTAATCTCGTTCTCCATAAACCACCGGAAGCCTCAGAATGGTGCCGGTAATATGTTCGTCATTCATAACGAGTTGTTCCACCAGAATTTTATCATATTTTTTCAATATTTCCGGGCTATTTTCTTGATGCTGGTACGGGTAAAGTGTTTGGCGTAATGGGGAATCCTCAGTTAAGGGCATGGATTCAGGGGCACCGGTTTCACTACCAATCAATTTACCGTACGCCCGGTAAACATCACAACTGCTGATTGCAACGATGCGTGAGGTGATTCCACGAAACGTCTCCATCACCCATTTTGTATCCTCTTCACCGATGGGAACCATGTGGAGTACCACATCAGGCTTGAGGTCTGCAAATTCAGCTTGATGTTGATCGATTTGAAAGCGATCTCCTTCAATCAATCGTACCCCCGGTGGAATATCTCTTTTACGAGTACCCCGATTAAACAGAATGACCTCGTGTTGGCCGGACTGATGGAGTTCTTGTACAACGTGATAACCAATAAACGCGGTACCGCCGATAATTAATATTTTCATGGGGGATTCCTTTTCTATGATGGATGTGAGTTATGAAGCCACATACTGGACAACTAACATATTACCAATATGTTATGGGTTAAGTGAGGTTATCACCTTTTTGTGTTCTATCGACCCGTGATCGCTGGTGAACAAATTTCAAAAAGAAGGCAGTAATCGCTCGGTTATCAAGCGATCACTGCCTCAATTTACACCCATTTCAGGAGGTTAGGGAGAAATCAGTTGCCATTCCGCGTTGGTCAAGGTGGCTTGACCGTTGGGAGTAATATGGATAGAAACCTTTCCGGCGTTTACGATCAGATTCTCACCGGCGGCTAGATATTCGGTCAAGTCACTTCGTTTTTGCAAAAGTTCAAAATAGGCTGGACTAAAGGGTTTAATTTGGATGATTTTCGCCGATCCCTGATGTTCGGCATCCACCCATGTCTCTTGTTGCAAATAAAACGTTCGATCTTTGATCTGTTGAATTCTGGATTGAGGGGGGTTGTCTCCACGTGGACGTTCATCGCCGCCCGCACTTCCCACACCCCAGGGCTCATCGCCAAGCGACTCATCGGTACGGGGGATGGGGGGGCGGGCAATTTTCATGGCACGCATTTCTTGCTGAGCTTTCGCCCGGCCGACCGCACGTTTGCCCGTCTGTTCTTCGGAGGCAGCATTCATGGTGTCATAAGCTTGATCCCGCACGGCATTGTAGTAGTCGTCATCACTCTCAAACTCACTAAATTGTGGGGAATCCTGATCGACCAAAAACGAGGTGTACTCTGTGATAATCCCATATTTCTTACTCAGCGAAATGATTTCATCAACCAGTTCTTTATCCTCACCGTGCCGGACAATCTGATCGATTAAAAAAGCGATTTTCCGTCCTGCCCAAATGCGGGGTAGAAAATCATTTTGGTTATCGAACTTGGGAAAATCTGTCGTTAGATGGTACGCCTGTTGGCGGCTGCCCTGTTTACCGCTCAAATGAATTGTTGTCGCTCCGTGCCCCCGGTACCGTCCAGCCACAATCAACTGCGAACCGCGAAAAATATCTGGCAGGGTTTGCGGGTAGAGCTCTTTGACACGCACACCGTCAAACCCCAACGTCACATCCGTCAAAACGGGATTGGAGAGCTTGGCAAAAAGGGAACTGATCTTCACCTCGATATTCTCATCCGGCTCGACATACTCCGGGATGCCATGGTTATCCAGCGCCAATTTATCCAGTAATTGGGTGTTTACATCGTAGCCGACACCAAATACAAATAGTCGTGCGTTGGCATGATTTGCCGCCACGGTGTTGCTAATAATCTTCTGGATATTCTGCTCGCCGACCGTGGGCAATCCATCGGTTAAAAAGATAATCATGTTGGGGCGATTCCCTTTTTTCAGCATGGAAACACCTTCCAACAGAGCATCATTGATGTTCGTACCGCCCTCGGCTTCCAGACCCCGCACAAACTGCAACGCAGATTTCATATTGTGTCGGTTTGCATCGACCATCTGCGTGGCGTATGGTTCAATTCGGGTATCAAAGTCGATGATGTTAAACGTGTCATCAGGATTGAGCCGATTAATACAAAACTCAAGGGCATGCCGGGCTTGCTCCAGTTTTTCACCCGCCATGCTCCCGGAGGTATCGAGGATGAACAGCACATTTTTGGGGAGAACGTTCTGGTGAATTTTAGCGGAATTGGGGGATGCCATCAGTAGGAAAAAGCCGTCATTCCGACCATCGTTGAATGTAAGCACGTTAAAGCCTATATCGGCGTTGGAGACGGTGTAATAAAGGATAAAGTCGCGATCTGGGCGGGTGTTTTCCTCGGCGTAGCGCACCTTGACATGATTTTCTGTGACGTCATCCACCTCAATCTCATGAGTGGGAGAATAGACATTCAAAATGGATTGCGGTGAGCGAATATCGGCTTCCACGTTCACGGATGCGAGTGCCTTGCCGGAAAATTTCTCTGTACTGAGGGTATAATGGTATTTAACCGTCCCATTATCTTGCCGGAGCACCTCGGAATACTCTAATTTGATACGTTTTTCCCCCTTTGCCGGAATCGGGTAAATTCGCGCCTGAAACATCCGCCGGTTCATGTATTCTAGCAGTGCGGGGTCTTTCTGCTGGCGGACGATCTCTTCATATATCCGGCGGGCTTCCTCTTTGTCTAAAATGCGTCCTTCCAATTCTTCCCCGTTCACGTACATGCTGAAACGGGTGATATTCGCACCTTCCGGAATGGGAAAAATATAGGTACCTTCTAGTTCGCGGGATAATGGATTGGAAAAGACTTGATCTACCGTTGTAACTGCCACTTGATCGGTGATTTGCACTTCCACGTGGTGGTACTTAATATTCAGACGAACTGGAGATTCTGGTGGCAGAGGCGGCGGCATAATTCGAGGCGGGTCAATGATGATAAAACCATCAGCAAAAGATACAACGGGTAAGAACAATAGCAGTGAGCATGCAACCCACATTGCGGGTAAAAGGCGGATAGGCATGGCACGTCCTCCTAAAAAAAGTAGGTAGGTCTGGCGGTTATAGGGAAGGGACGTTTGATCAAAAAGGACTTGCAGAATGAAATGAAGATGGGGTTTTGGCTGGAAAATGGAGGCACCAAAGGATACCATCATTCACCTCACCCGGTGCGGGTTATAGGGCGTATTGCTGTAATTCGTCTAGGGTTACAAATTCCAGCACAGAGATATGAGTTGCTTCCAGAATAACCGGCGGCGCCACACCGGCATTGAAGGCTTCCACCCAACGGGCGACGCACACACACCACCGGTCTCCCGGTGTTAAACCCGGAAATTGAAACATGGGTACGGGAGTGGTTAGGTCATTCCCACACGATTTTGAGAAATTCAGGAATTCTGCCGTCATTTGGGCACATACCAAATGCAACCCCCGGTCTTCCCGACCGGTTTCGCATTTACCTGTCCGGTAAAAGCCTGTCATCGGGCGAGTACAACAGATTTTCAGCTCGGTGCCCAATACGTTTTTTGCCATGGCGTGTCTCCATTTTTCATAAAATAAGGCGAAAGTGTATTAACACACTTTCGCCTTAATAGATGTTACAAATGTTGAAGGAACTATGAGTTGGGGTAAATGTTCAATGCTTTATGCCATTCACGCAGTTTACGGACACGTTCGGTGTCATCGGTGGGTATCGTGAAAGGTTGGCGTCCTCGGGCATCAATAACGATGCCGGTAACGCCGCCATAAAGCCGGTCTTCAACGGGCTTACCGTTACCTTCGCCCATGTCGAAGCCGCGTTCCGGGGTGATGGTGGCTTGCACATTGACCCCTACAGGAAGCGGTACCAGCAACATATCGCCATAATTGACCGAATGGGTCGCTTTTGTACCATCGGGCATATCGATTTCCACCGTGACGCATTTAGCACCTTCTTTTTTAGCATTTCCGACTGGCGCGATACACGTCCCGAGGCGGATCATACAATCTTTTTCAAATACTTCAGTCGCAGCTTCAGGATGGACTTGGGAGAGTACCCCCAGATGCGGCATCATAAAGATACTATCCACTGCCAATTGGGTTACTCCTTCCGGTAAGAAGGCATCGATCATCATCAAGGCGGTCTGTTGCCGGCGCGGGGCATGGGAAAGTACCCCACCGCTACCCACCAGCATGTTCAGATTGAGGACATTAACCAATGTTGCCCCAGATTCGGTTTGATCCACAAAATCACCGACGGTACGTTGCCGTTGTACGCCTTTCAAGCCCTCTGCCAGCGCTTTGTGCTGTTCAAATGCCAAACGCAATGCTTCCCGGGCGATGGCTTGTTCGATGATCAACTCTTCTAAAGCATGCGGGATTGTTGTGGGGCGTATCATCTTGTTTTTAATGCGGTTACGGATGTCAGAGCGATCAATATCAAACGGGACCCACCGCATCACATTTTCCAGACCGGCTTCTGCCAGCACATTGGACACACTGTAACTCATCCCCAAATTAGCACTAACCGAGCGGTTGAACACATCTTCCCCGATTTCCTCATTGCGGAATACAGAAAAGACGTCTGTCGTGGCACCCCCAATATCAACCCCCACTACTTGAATTTTGTTGATTTTGGCGATGGTTTCAATGATCGAACCAACCGCTCCGGGGGTGGGCATAATCGGGACGGCAGTCCATTCCATCAATTTGTTATACCCGGGAGCATGCGACATCACGTGTTCCATAAACAGGTCATGAATGGCATGGCGAGCGGGTCCCAATTCCTCCCGTTCTAGTACGGGGCGAAGATTCGGCACCACCGTCAGAGCAGTCCGCTGTTCCAGTGCTTTTTTGATGTCTGGCGTTGCGTCTTTATTACCGGCATAAATAACGGGGAGTTTATACTGCATCCCCAAACGGGCTTTGGGATCAGCGGAGGCGATTAAATTTGCCATATCGACCACATGGGAAACCGTCCCACCGTCAATCCCGCCGGAGAGCAAAATCATGTCCGGTCGAAGCTGGCGAATCCGTTCCACTTTTTCATGGTCCATGCGTCCATCATTGGATGCTAACACATCCATCACGATGGCACCGGCACCGAGTGCCGCTCGTTCTGCGCTTTCTCCGGTCATCGTTTTGACCACACCGGCAACCATCATCTGTAGCCCGCCACCGGCACTACTCGTGGAGATATAAATATCGGCGCCGACATCCCCTTTTTGGGGAGTGATAATGGTATCATCATCAAGGAATTTCCGGTTGGGGTTGGTCACCTGAGCCAGCTCTTCAATTTCCTTAATCGCATTGAGGACACCTTTTGTCACATCTTCAAACGGTGCTTCCACCGTCGTGGGGGCTTCACCGCGTAAGGTCTGCCGGTATTCCCCATCAATGTACTCAATCAGAATGGCTTTGGTAGTCGTACTACCACAATCGGTGGCTAAAATACTTTTTAATTCCTTTTTTGCCATCTTTTCGCTTCTCCCGTTCTGCTTTTTTGCGGGCACGTTCCGCTGTCTGAAAATCGTCTTCGTACCGCTCGATTTGAACTAGTAAGTATTCCACATTATCCCGGTGTTCGATGATCTCGGCAAACATATCATATTCCCGCCGGTTAAACACCGTATTCACAATCGGTGAGAAAAAGACCATCAACTGGCTGCCGACAAAGCTAAGTGGTTTGTGCATTTCTAAAAAGAGCACTGCCGGCACGGACATCCGAATATCGACCGTTTTTTTTGCCAGTTTATGGATGAGTTCCCGTTGCTCATCCGTTAATTTTTCTGCCATGCAATTCTGGAAGGTTATGGTGAGGGGCGCTCACCGGCAGATTCCATTTTCTGCCGGACAAACGCACTGATGTCATCCGCTTGATTTGCATCAAAAGGGAGAAACACTCCCCGAAAATTATCTTTCCGATTTGGCCGTTGAAAAGGGCTGAGAAACACACCATCTTCGGCAATGTGGTAGCGTCGAAAATACGACCACCGCCACGTCTGTTTGATACCGGTTTTCCACACGGTGATGAATTCATCATCCAGGGCATACGTGCTCGGCAAATAGTAGCCCGCCACCGCACTACCGGTCATCAACACGGCTAAAGCCGTCCAGAACAGCCCGTATATGAGGTAAACGCTTGCCCAAATCCCCAAAATCAACAGGGCAATAAGGATTGCCCGGCGCGGAGATTGCGCGCACGGAAGGACTCTCCATTTTAGGTGTTCTGCGTGTTCCATGTATCTCATTTTTGTTCAAAGAGTGGAATTGATATTACCAGACCGCTCCCGCATTGTCAAGCGAAAAATGCCAGCTAAAACCGGACGATCCGCCGGAGGATCATGCCGGTAAAAAATAACACCGCTTGCACCAAAATGATCATAGCGCCGCTCGGCATATCCAGATAGTACGACGCAAATAATCCGATCGTCGCACTGAATACACCGGTTCCCATAGCGTAAAGGGTCATTTGTATAAACGTTCGGGAGATGAGCTTGGCAACCGCTGCCGGAATAACTAAAAATGCCGCAATCAAGATGATCCCAACCACCTTTACGGCAACGACTATCGTCACAGCGATCAATATGGAGAGCAAATAATCATCAAACTGCACCGGAAGTCGATCCGCCTCCGCTAATTCCCGGTCAAACGTACGGTATGCCCAACGACACCAAACGGGTGACAATAAGGCGGTCGCCATCACCACCCCACCGCTCAGCCAGAGGTCGGTTGGTGTGACTGCCAAAATCGACCCGAATAAATAGGTAAACGCATCCGCGGTGTACTCCCGCTTGAGAAAGAGAAAGATCACACCCAGTGCCACCGATACCGAGAAAAAGATGCCAATGGTTGTGTCGCCGCTCAGGTCGGTCTGTTCGTGTACCCACGTGATTGCCACTGCCACAAATACCGTAAATGGAATTGCAACCCAGAGGGGTTCGGTATTGAGCAAGAGTCCTAAAGCAACCCCACCAAAGGCGGCATGGGCTAAGCCACTGCCTAAAAAGCTCAAACCCCGCTGAACCACGAAGACCCCTAAATAACTGGCAAGTCCGGCAACCAAAATACCGGCGATAAGAGCGCGTTGCATAAACGGCAAACTTAATATGTCAAGCATCGGTTGACATCCTCCAAAACATGGCATGGGCGTGCCCAGTGTGCCCAAATGCGCGCCGTAAGCACTCCTCCGTCAAAACCTGTTGCGGGGGACCAAAACCAATTTGCCGGCGATTAAGGAGCAACACATGCGATGAATGGTACGCCGCTTCCCAATCATGGGTAATCATCAAAGTGGTAGCGTGATGTTCCCGTTGGTACGTTTCCAGCAAACGATACATATCGGCTTCTCCCACTAAATCGATACCGGTTGCCGGTTCATCCAGCATAATCAAACGTGGTTTTCGGATGAGGGTTCGTGCCAAATAAACCCGTTGCAATTCGCCCCCAGAGAGTTTGCCGAGAGACCGGTCTACCAGATGCCCGGCATCCACTTGCGCCAAAGCATGCTGGGCGAGTTCACGTTCTGCCGGACGAATACGGGCGGGCCACTGACGCCGCAACCCAGAAATGACCAATTCCACTGCCAGCGCCGGAAACGAGCGATCCAATGTTTTAACCTGCGGAATGTAACCAATCCAATGGGGTGGGATGCGTTCCAACGGTTGCCCGAATAAAGTGATCGTCCCCCGGCTCGGCGAAATCAACCCCAGTAAAACCCGAATGAAGGTGGATTTTCCGGCACCGTTGGGTCCCAAAATCGAGACAAACGACCCACTCTCAATCTGTAAATGGATATCCTCCAGTGCTTGGTGTGTCTCAAATTGAACCGATAAGTGATTGACATTTACGGCAATAGCGGAAGATAATGGGGGGGATGACAGGGCGGAGGTCATTGTTCATCCTGTAAAATATGGAGCAAGGTTTGAGCGTTGGTACGCATAATTTCGGCATACGTCTGGTAACCCGGCACCCCACCGATGGGGTCAATCTCGATAATGGGAATTCCCGTTGCTTCTGAAACAACGGCAGCTACCCGGTCTGGTGTTTGGGGTTGGCTGAGAATCGCCCTGACATGCTCCTGAGCGCATAACTTTATGATCCGTTGGATTTCACGAGGTGTCGATTCTTTACCGGGGATGGTCTCAATCACGCCGGCAATCTTAATCCCGTAACGAACCAAAAAATAGTGAAAAAACGGATGGGACATGATCACCGTCTGTCCTTTCAGCGGCGCCAATTGCCGGGCGATTTCATGATGCAAGGAATCCAGTTCTGCCGCAAATTTGCCGGCGTTGACGGTGTACGTCCCGCAACCGGGGGGGTCGATTTCACAGAGGGTTGCCACCAACTGGGGTAACATCGCTTTGACCGTCAGCGGGTCTGTCCAAAAATGCGGGTCGATGTCATCGGAAAAAGCGTGTTGGTGAGCATCAGGAGCGTCATGATGGTGATCCCCTAAAAGCGGGAGAAGGGCATCCGGTGGCACCATTTCCAACAGTTCATAGCGTTCGACGGTCGGGAAACGGGCAACCCATTCATCCAGTTGAGGCGAACCGTAAAAAACCGCTGTGGAGGATTCCGCAAAACGTAAATCCGAAGGGCGAAGTTCATACGTATGAGGGGAGGTGCCCGGCGGTAACAATCGATGCACCGTGGCACGTTCTCCAACCACCTGTTGCAGTATGGTGGCAAAAGGATGAATGGAAGTCATGTACGCCGGTTCGGCGTGAAGCGGCAGAGTGCGAACCAAACTGACTACCAGAATCAGGTAAATTGCAATGGATTTCATGTCAGAGACCTTCCTTACATGTTTTGCAGAGACCATCCACAATGATGGTGGTAGCATACCAGACATAACCCTCCGGCAGATGAAGGGGTGGCAAATCAACGGAATTTAAACAAAAAATGTGCCCACAATGGACGCACTTAAAGTGAACATGCTCATCCGCGTGAGATTCCACATTACATTTTTGCAGATCGCACAAAGCATAGCGAGCCACACCCGCATCATCGGTCACTTTGTGAATTAGCCCTTTTTCCAGAAAGGTACGCAAGGTGCGGTAGATGGTCACGCGGTCGTAATCATGACCCAACTGGCGTTCAATATCCGCATGGGAAAGCGCAAATCCCGCCCGGCTAAAGATACTTAAAATCAATCGCCGGACTGCTGTTACACGAATCTGGTGCTGGTGTAGCGTCTGTTCTAACAAAGTCATGGCAGGGTGCAGTGAACGGTTAGAAGTTTGCAGTGTACAGTAAATGGGTGGGGAATATACGTTTTTTGCAACTAAGTTGCAATATAAATTTGAACGTTCGGATTTATGATTGCGATTGACCGGCTTTGATTGTAGATTAGGAATTACCGGATCAATACTCACTATTTGTCACTCAAATACGGTATAAGGAGCGATTGATGCCAAAATTTCCACACGTTAGCCGCCATTTAGCGCAGATGGTTGGATCGGTATTTGAAAAATTTCGAGCATCCATGCAGGCGCAGGGGGAGAATCTGGTGCGGTTTCATTTGGGGGATACCTACCTGCCAGTAGCGTACCCGTTGCCGTTGCAAAAGCAGTTTGAACAACACTACCCGAAACTCAACCGCTATTGCGACACGTTCGGCATTGCCCCGCTACGAGAGGTACTAGCGGAGAAACTCCGCACAGATAATCATTTGCCGGTAGAGCCCTCCCATCTGCTGTTGACGGCAGGGGCAACGAATGCTCTTAGTTGTGCCGTTACGACCCTGCTGGAACCTGGCGAGGATTTGATGGTGCTCACGCCGGCGTGGCCCCTCTTTTTTGGGATTGCCAAGGTGAACCGGGTCAATGTGGTGGAAGCACCACTCTATTTACGTTTATACGATGAACCCGATCTGGATATTGAGACCTATTTGGAGGCATATCTCACCCCCCAAACCAGCCTGATGTATCTCAATTCGCCCAACAACCCAACGGGGAAAGTGTTGGCAGAAGATCAACTCCGCCAAGTTGCCCGCTTCGCCCAAAAACACAATCTTTGGCTGATTTCCGATGAAGCGTATGATGGACTCACGTTTGGTGATATACCGCACATTTCAATTGGTTCATTTGAAGGGATGTTTGAGCAAACCATCTCGGTTTATACCTTTTCAAAATCGTTCATGTTTGCGGGTTTGCGGTTGGGATACGCCGTTGCCGATTCACCGGTCATTCGGGAATTAAACAAAGTTTTGGTACACCAGTTGTACAGCCCTTCCACACTCGCCCAGCAGATGATGATCGAACCGGTGCGAACGCGCCACCAGTGGTTACCTCGGGTGCGCGAGACTTACCAAAATTATCGCGACCAGTTTGTAGATCAGTTAAATGTAACCGTACATGTCCCGCAGGCAGGGTATTTTCTCTTTTTCTCGGTAGCGGATTATTTGCACGGGCAAGAGAGTTGGCAATTTGTCAATCGATGTATTCAAAATGGTGTCGCTGCCGCACCGGGACATGATTTTGGTGCGGATTTCAGCGACTACATCCGCGTATGTTTCACCGCTGAAACCCCAGAGCGTATGGCGCAAGGCGTGGCCCGGTTGAATCAGTTATTAGCCTAATTTCAAACACCCACCCGGCAAGGTTTTCAAAGCCTTTCGGGTTTTTACGAACAGCGTCACCTATGTGGTTTCGTCTTTTTCTTTCATGGATTATCTTCACCAGTCCGCTTGTGGCAAACGCGACCGGATTATGGAACCCCCATTATACCATCCAATATGATCACTATTTATCCCGCAGTTCACTGGATCACCGTTTGGTACTACCGCTGAATCTTACGGATCAATGGCAAATACGGGCGGTACACCACCATTGGGGGGATGTGGATCAGGCCATTGGCTATACTACCGAAAGTCAAGAAGATTCGTTGCGGATGGCATATCATCCCTGGCGGAAGTTGAAGCTTTTCAGCACAGTTGCCCGGCGTCGTAGTGGAGATCACAATGATTACCGGGAAAATCGTACCACAAAATACCATCTCGGTGTGGGTTGGCAATGGAATCCACAACGCCATTTGCAATTGAGAGGATGGTACGGTTGGCTGTCTGACGTATTTGAAAGCGGCAGGTTGAGTACAGGTGAGATGAGTTCTTATCTACGAAATCAAGGTGTTGCGGTTCACCAGCACGCCCGCTGGAGTGTTCGCACCCCGGTACATCGTGTGCGGCTTACCTCAGAGAATCAGTGGGAAAACCGAACATACACCACGGATTTTTCCACCACAAACCGTTTGAATTACCGTTTGAACCCTCGCCAACGTTATTTACCCCAAGGACAACTCCGGGTGGACCTAAAAACCTCCCAGCAAGATCGGTTTCGTTCGGTGGAGCGTATTGATCGGGAGCGATCCGTACAAGGCGGCGGAAGCCTGCTGATACGCTATGTTTGGGAGAAACGGTGGCAGGTGCAGATACGCGGCATATTAAATTCGCTGGAAACCACCTATGATGAGCCGGACACCGTCCGGGTGCGAGCGGAGCAAAGCCGCCAATTAAGCGGTAATTTGCGCTACCAACTTACGCGGCGAATTCAGTTGCAAACCGAATTTTCACGCCGCTTGACTCAATTTGACCACCGCCGGCGGGAAGATGGCGACCGCCGCTTATGGAAAGCCGGATTGCGTTATCAATTTTCGGAAAGGGCCCACCTCCAATTGGATCGTCGCTTACAACGGCAACGCTATGACTACCGTGACCCCTCTTCGCAACGATATAACCGAGACCTGTTGGACAGCGATACATTTCTGAGAGCCAGTTTTCCGCTGACGGGCGCGACCTGGCTGAAACTTGATATAAGTGTGCAAGAGCATCATCTGATTTACCTTGATGCGGCAGAATCGGCGAGCAACCGCCGGAGTACGGTTTACACACTGGCGCCACTGCTGGGCTACCGGATTCATCCCCGCGTTTCCGTGCGCCAGCGGTTTAGTCTGACAGCAGATTACACCATTTACGATTTCACGGAGGACCAAAACTGGTTTTACCGCCGGCTGGCGTCATGGACGGAGGTGACAGTCTATGTTCCCCAAGCGTTCAATCCACAGGCAAACCCGGATTCCATCGGGGTAGCATACAATCTTGATCTTCGGGATCAGGGTCAATATACGTATGATCCGTATCTAACCACGTGGATTTACCAACAAAATTACCGGCAAAACCGGCATAGGTTCACCGTTTTTATCAAAAAGAGTTGGGGGAGAGGTCGTTTAACGGTGTATCCGCAATTCCAGATTGACTATGAACCACTTTTAAATCTGACCGATAAATCCTTTGCAAAAATACGATGGGGGAAACTCATCCGGCGGGAAACGCGGTGGCGGATGATCTACACGGTAGCGGATCGGGTAAATTTGCGCCTGGATGCCGTGTGGATTGAAGAACCCCACCGGAAAAATTACTGGGATGCGACGGTACGTCTAGCCTACCAACCGTGACCGGATGTTTTTGAAAAAATGTTGACAACCTTATGGGGATTCTGTATGATCCCTGATCAGATAATCGACTATTTAAGCGATTGTTTTGACCGTCTGTTAGGAGGAGGATCGAATGAAATCAATTACGTCTCTGATTTTGTGTATCTTACTGGTAATAGTGTTCTTTAATGTTGCGGTTTATGGACAAAGCTCGTATCAAGCTCAAGGGAATGAGAGCGAGGTCAAAAGTAAAGGTGAATTGGCGATCCCTACCCAGTACATCAAGATTGGGATCGGGGTACTCGTTGGGCTTATCTTACTGAAATTCCTTTTAATGAGTGTTCAAAACAGCCGGGCTAAAAAATATGCCCGGGATGTGAACCGCCGAAGCTTGGATGAGATCAAACGGAAACGAGGTTACTAACAGGAACCATCAAACCGCCATCAGGCGGTTTTTTTGTCGAAATGAATAATGAGGGTATAAACGATGTCAAACATAGTCGTAGTGACATTCTATAAGTTCTTTGATTTTACCGATTGCCGGGAACGGCGCGTACCGATTCAAACGGTTTGTGATGAAAATGGAATTAAAGGGACGATTCTGCTCGCAACGGAGGGCATCAATAGTACAATTGCCGGGACACGTGAAGGGATTGATACGGTTCTTCACTACTTGCGGGAAGACCCGCGTCTGGCGGATTTAACGTGGAAAGAGTCCTATCATGATGAAATCCCATTTTATCGCATGAAAGTGAAAGTCAAGCGAGAAATTGTTAGCTTGGGTATGCCAGAAGTCAACCCGAACAAAAAAAAGGTGGGCACATACGTCCCGCCACAAGAGTGGAACACCGTGATTTCCGACCCAGAGGTGTTGGTGATTGATACGCGTAATAGCTTTGAATATCAGGTAGGGACGTTCCAGCGGGCAGTGAACCCACACACAAAATCGTTTCGAGAGTTTCCCACTTATGTCCAGCAGGAACTTGATCCTCAAAAGTACAAAAAAGTGGCGATGTTTTGTACCGGCGGTATCCGTTGTGAAAAAGCCACAGCCTATATGCTAGAGAACGGTTTTGAACAGGTTTATCATCTGCAAGGGGGTATTTTGCAGTATCTGGCGGATGTGCCGGAAGAGGAGAGCTTGTGGCAAGGTGAATGTTTCGTGTTTGATGAGCGCGTTTCGGTGGACCATCACTTAAAAAAAGGGGTTTACGAACTTTGCTACGGTTGCCACCACCCACTCACTCCGGCAGACCGGCAATCCCCGCACTATGAAGAAGGTGTCTGCTGTCCCTATTGTCACGATACCCTCAGCGAAGATAAAAAAGCACGTGCCCGCGAACGCCAAAAACAAATCCGTTTGGCAAAGGAACGGGGTGAAACCCATATTGGGCGCAGGTTTGAGCCGTCCAAATAAAGGGTATTCTCATGGCAAAATGGGTGATACTGGTAGTGGTGGTAACCGGGCTTGTTGCCGGGTTTGTTCGGTGGTATTTTTCCGCAGATGTTCCGGAGCCACTTCCCATCACAGACGTGCAAGGGCAACGATTCGATGAACCGCCGGCGACCTCACCGCTCGATCAAGCCGATAGTACCTTTATCCGGCGTTCGCCCTATTCTGTTGAGGAACAACTCGACCTCAACACCGCGACGTTCAGCCAGATTATGACCTTACCCGGCATGACACCCGACCTTGCCGGAACAATCATCAATTACCGGCAGGCAAAAGATTACTTTGAGAGCGTGTACGACCTTGAAACCCTGCCCGGCATGACCCCCGATATCTTCCTCCAAATTAAGCCACTGGTACGAATCGAAGTACCAAAAACCGCTAATCTTGTTACGGAAATGGAGCAGAAACTCCAACGCAAATTAGCGGAAAGTCAGGTAAAAGATACCGGTGATTACCAATGGATCACCTTCGACCTGCTCAGTGGATTTGACTACGAATACCCGGAAGAGATGTTTACCAATCCAGACCCCGATCTGGTCGAAATACCGGATCAAATTCCGCCGGAGGTGAAGGCACTCAGCGGAAAACCGGTCGTGATTCAAGGGTTTATGGTCCCGCTGGACTTCTTCGGGACGGAAGTCTCATCGTTTATTCTGACCAACAATGTCCTATTATGCTGCTATGGGATCACACCCAAAATCAACGAGTGGATTTATGTCAAAATGGAAGGTCAAAAAACTGCCAAATATGTGAATAACGAAGTCATTACCGTTTACGGGATTTTGGATGTAGGGGAGGAAATCAAAGACGGTTATCTGGTGGGCATTTACCGGATGCTCGGCAATAAAGTGGAAACAGAGTTTTGAGCAGGAGTTAGGGATTAAATCGAAAGGGGAAAAAAAGAATGCTACGCGTTGGATATTATCAGTTCAAGCCACAATTTGGTGACGTGGCTAAAAATATACAGACCGTAATTAAGGCACTCCGCACCGTCACCGCCGATATTATTGTTCTGCCGGAACTGCCGTTCACGGGCTATTATTTTGCAAATCGAGCCGAAGCAACCGCCCTGGCGGAAGACCCTGCAACCTCTCCGCAGGTGCAAAGCTTGATCGATTTGTGCAAAGACCGTGATTTCTATCTGGTCACTGGCTTTGCCGAGAAAAAAGCAGACAAGGTATTTAATAGTGCCCTGCTGTTGGGTCCGGAAGGACTCGTGCATACCTACCGCAAATTGCATTTGTTTAACGAGGAAAAACTCTGGTTTGATGCCGGGGATATACCTCTCGCGGTGCATAATGTCCGCGGAGCACAGATTGGTATGATGATTTGCTTTGATTGGGTTTTCCCTGAAGTTACCCGCACGTTAGCGCTGCTGGGGGCAGATATCGTCTGCCACCCTGCCAATTTGGTATTGAGCTATTGCCAGCAGACCATGCTCTCCCGGTGTATTGAAAATGGGATTTTCGCCATCACCTGCAACCGGTTCGGTATGGACAAACGCCCACAAGGGGAACTCAAATTCACCGGGAAAAGCCAGATTGTTGCTCCCAAGGGGGTATTATTACACCGGTCCCGTTCCCAAGCCCATGATTTATTCCAGATCGATATCGACCCCGCACAAGCTCGGGATAAACAATTGACCGCTCACAATTCATTGCTAGCAGACCGGCGTCCTGAATTTTACGCACCCCTCTGTAAATCCCTCTAAATTAAACAGATTTATTACAAGACTTCAAGTAATCTATCAAAAAAGCATTGACAATGCCGCTTTCTATCTGATAGAATTATAGTCATCGTTTATCAATTATAATTTGAAGGAGCTTGGTGTGGATCAAACGGTACGCATTCTGGTGGTTGATGATGAGCCGGCAATTTGTGAGATGATGTTTGAAACACTAGAAGAAGAGCAGTATCAGGTAGATACGGCGGAAAACGGCTTTGAAGCACTGGAATTGATCGATCAGCACCCGTATGACCTTGTTATTACCGATTGGCGGATGCCCGGCAAGACCGGCTTAGAACTGTTGGAGCAAATTAAAGCAGACCATCCTCACATTGGGGTGATTGCCATCACCGCATACGGTACGATTGAAAATGCAGTGAAAGCCATGCAAACCGGAGCGCTCAACTATTTAGTCAAACCCCTTAAACCGGAACAGGTCAAGTTAGTAGTACGCCAAGCCCTGAATGAACTTTCCAGCCGGCGGCAACTCTGGGCATCCCAGCGCTTGATGGAGGAAATTGTCCAACATGCTCCCTTGGCGATCATTACGACCGATACCAAAGGCACTATCAACCAGTTTAACCGCGTCGCGGAAGAGGTCTTTGGGATTTCCACAGTCGTCGCCCAAGGTACATCCCTCATTGATCTAGTGCCTCCCCAAGAGCAAGATCATTTACGAGATTGGATGAGCCGCCTCTCCGAGCATGAACGATTACAACAGCACGAAATGCATATCATCACCCCCGAAGGGCAGGTACGTTCGATCAGTATATCGCTCTCATTACTCACGGATCATGGACAACGTCCCTATGGCATCATCTTTTTGATTCAAGATTTGACCGCATCACGTGAATTGATTCTACAGTTGGAGCGCGCCAACCGCGAATTGAAAAAACTAGATGATCTGAAGTCGGATTTTGTGTCGAGTGTGTCTCATGAATTGCGTACCCCGCTGGCGATGATCAAGGGGTTCAGCAGTATTATGCGCAAAAAAACCGATCTGGAGTATGAAAAACGGGAAAAATTTTTGAAGATCATTGAAGACGAGAGTGACCGGTTAACCCAGTTAGTTGAAGATTTACTCGACCTTTCCAAAATTGAGTCCGGTGAAGTCAAACTGGGACAGGAATCAATGCCATTAGAACCGGTAATCCACGAAGTCGTCACGTCATTTGAGCCGGAGATCGATGCGAAGCGAATCAAATTGGATGTGCGTATCCCCCAACCCTTACCGCCGGTATTTGCGGATCGAAATGCGGTCATTCAAGCCTTGACCAACCTGATCAGCAATGCGATTAAGTTCAGCTTTGAGGGGGGACGCATTGTAGTGGAAACTGAAGAAGAGGCGGATGATGTGCGGGTCTCCATCACAGATGAAGGTATGGGAATCCCGGCAGAGGATTTGGAAAATATCTTCCGAAAATTTTACCGGGTAGAACGTCCCGGGATGGAAATTCGGGGCACCGGTTTGGGGCTATCCATTGTTAAAAACATCATTGAAGGGCACGGCGGAAGAATTGAGGTCCAGAGTGAGGTTGGAAAGGGTAGCACGTTTATGTTTACCCTACCCAAGCTGTATCCAGAAAGTGCCATGCGCGAGATGGAAATTGAACGAATGCAGACCCGTTCCGAGATGGATCGGATGCTCTTTCTGCTAATTAAAATGATCACCCGGGTGATGCAAGCTCGAATCGGTTCGTTGATGCGCTTGAACCGGGAGGAAACCGAACTGTATATTGCCATTGCACACGGGTTGGATGACCGGATTGCCAAAACCACCCGTATTCGGGTCGGGGAGGGCATTTCTGGCTGGGTTGCCCAGCATCGTGAACCCTTGTTGGTTCAAAATATCGAGACCGACCCCCGTTTTGGCAAATCCAGCCATTCCCGTTATGAAACAGCATCCCTGCTGAGCGTACCCATTCTGCATGGGGATCGCCTGCTAGGTGTTCTGAATATCAACAACAAAATCTCAGGGGATGTATTTACAGAAGAAGACCTTCAACTTTGCACAGCCCTTGCCAATAAAGTCGCACAGGTGATCACCATCACCGAGAATTACCATGATATGCGGGAGTTGTTCATCGATGCAACCGCCGAGATTCGGAGCGTGATCGACCGGGCACACGAAGAGGCGCTATCGATGGATCAAATTGAGATGGATTTAAAAGAATTGTTGTAAGTCATCGAGCAATGGTGCTCAATCCGATGTGAAATGTATCACTTTATCCAATTTTAACAGGGAGGTTTTTCCATGCGAAAACTCACACTTTTTACCCTACTTGGCTTGGCGTTACTGGTGGCAAGCGGTTGTGCCAAGCGGCAATATGTTACTCAACCGGAGGATGAGAGCAGCAACCCGCCGGTTGCCGAAGCAGAACAACTGCAACCGATCCCCGAAGCTCCCCCGGTCATGATGCCGGCGGATAAAGACCGGAAAATCCGAGATATCGAGATGATCGAAGTTGAGGAGCCCACACCACCCCCTACGCCCCCTATTTCCGAACCTCCCGCACCGGCTCCCACAGATGATAAGGATGTCTGGGAAGGCGCAATTACCCATAGCCCGATGGCAGGCGATACCCCCCCACCACCGCCACCACCACCGGTTATGGAAGAGCCACAGCAAATAAAAGGCTGGCGGGTACAAATCGGGGCGATGTCTGCCGAAGAAAATGCACACCGCCTTGCCTCCGAAGCGCGAAACATTCTGGGAGAGCGGGTATATGTCGATTATGTTGATACCCCCCCGAACTGGAAGGTGCGTGTAGGGGACTGCAAAACCCGCGCGGAAGCAGACGCACTCAAGCAACGTGTTCAGAAAAACGGCTACAGCGGAGCGTGGGTTGTAGAGTGTATGATTAATAATCCTTAGTTTTCGTTGAATTCCCTAGGGAGGAGGGGATGAAAAAAGGCGAGCGATCCAGATGATCTGGATTACTCGCCTTTTGTGTTTCGCCGGAGATTTTTACGATTAACGCAATATCCCTAATTTCCCACGCTGCACCATTGATCCCGCCTGAAAAGTGTACAAATACACGCCGGCAGAAACGACATTTCCGGCATTATTCCGCCCATCCCATAAAATTTGATCGGCCCCCGCCGGACGTTGTTCATCCAGCACCTTACAGACCAGATCACCGGCAAGATCGTATATCGTAATACGCACCGTTTGAGGCTGATTAAGAGTATAACGGAAGGTCACACTGCGTTCTCGCGGATGAAACGGATTGGGCGCAACGATTACCTCATTCGCTTCGGTTTGGATCGATCCGGCATAAAAGGGTTTTGCCTCAGCGGCATCACTGCCGGTGTTTGCCAGTACGACGGTATAGAACCGGTCAGATAGTGGAGTTTCGATCATGTACGTGCCATTGCGCAGATTTTCTGCCGGAATTTCCGTCAACACTTCAAGGACATGTCCATCGGTTTGGTCTTCTTCCAACACCCATGCCTTAAAATCCATTGGATTCGCGGCGATTGCCAATTTGAGCGGTTCATTGGGTTGCGGGGTAAACCGGAAAAATTTAGCGGCAAAGGGCGCAATGGTTTGGGACGCCACGGTGAGGGTATCTGGTAGAATCGGGTCAACACCATCGCGGACATCCCCTCCATAAGAGCCGGCAACATCGTAATCTGCCATATTAAACTGGTACAGGCTGTAGCGCCCATCGTATTGCTCATCGGGTAAATCGGCATAATTGGCAATGACCCAATCTTGGAAGATATCTTCCACCCGATCCGCATAACCGAGGGTTTGCAAGGCTTCATTCATACTTTCCAAACCATTTCGGGGCGATTGGATGCAAGCGCGCACAAACGCATTTCCGCCGTAACGCTCTGTAAAATATGCCATCCACGAAAGCACCTTGCCGTAATCGGCAAATGAAAATTCCCAGCCGGTGAGGGCAAGACCGGGATCATCAAAAAAGCCCATAATCTGACCCGGATTCGTGCTGTTATCATCACCGGCAAAGTAGGCGGTCGGGTCGATGTAACCGGCGTTATACATGGCGTGCATGGAAAACGCCTCATCCAGCCAGACCTCCTCATCCTGGTCCAATCCCCAATGGATTAAGTGCTGGAATTCGTGTGCTAACACATCGGCATAATCTCCCCGCGTAATTAAGAAACTGTCCAAAGTGATCATCTCTACTTGATTACTGTAAAACCAGCCCAATCCGGTGAGTACCGCGCCGTTATGTTCAAAATTTTCGTACTGGTCAACCGGATAAAAATAGCCGGCTACAATGCCCTTTTCGGGGCGGGAATGGTCATGAATATCTTCAATCAAAATGTAGATACGCGGGTCCCCGTCGATTTCATCCGGCGGCGTGCCGAAAGCCTCCTCATTCAACTGGTAAATTCCACGGTCGGGGTCTCCAGCCGTCGTTTTTTCAAATAGGTTGATCACCCCAATGGCGTAAAATTCCTGGTCGTATTGGGGAATGTGCGGGTTGTCATCCTCAATAAACACGTAGCAATGTTCGCCAATGGCGGCACAGGTGGCATGAACCAGCCGTTGCGAATCCGGCCGTCGTTGCTGGGCATCAATCACGAGACTCCAAAATGACCGTTTATCCCCCACCCGGATGGAATCCGCCGCGATGTGAACGTTTTTTGTTTTATGTTGAACACCGGTGGCCGGGTACGGTTTTGTTTTAGGATAGCGTTCCGCCAAATCGTGCCGGATTTCAGACATAAACGGGTGCAGATCGATTCTTTTGACCGCAGGTTGGGCTTGCAGATGGCTGCCGAAACTGATCAGGTAAACCACGGTCAATAAGCGGACAATCCTGGTTGGTATCATGTTTGTCATGGTTCAACAATGGGTTAAAAGCGGTAGGTCAACCGGGTTTGGATGGTGCTTTCCAACACGTCGGAGTTCACATGGAGGCTAAAGTGTCGTTGGCGTTTGTTGTAAATTCGGGCGGCGATGATGGCATCTAGCACACTCACGGCATGGGTGATAAAAATCGCACTTTTGAATTGGTCGCGTACTTTCTTAGTATCGATATAATCCCCGTGTGCCTCACGATAAACCTGCCATTCACGGGGATGTTCTGTAAAATCCCAACCGGGACCTTCAGGAGGCGTACCCCGTTTTTGGCGATACTCATCTATGGTCGAATAGCGGGAAAGGGCAAGATAATAGTCATCGGAATAGGTATCTGGGGGAATATCCCCGTATAAGTAGGCATATTCCTGATATTTTTCTTCTAACGCATTGACCCGGCTCGACTTGTAGAGATATGACCCCCAGACATAGGCGCCTAAACCCAGCATGGCGATACCGTTTTTAGTCGCACCGGTATAAAATTCGCCACTGCCGGGCAAAATTGCGGACATAAGGGCGGCTTTCCAGACCGGTTTGGGCGATGCCGTTTCTGCGGTGGTGGGGATCGCCCATGTCAGCAATAACCCCATTACGATCAGGTAAATCACTATTTTATGTGTCATGATGCTATCTTTTTACGGGGAGAAGTTTCACTTAATTTATTTTTAGTAAGTATGTATCCAACTCAATTGAACGCCCGGGTTACGAATATCTTCATTTAAGTGTAGATGGAGTTCGCTGGTGGCTTCTCGACGGTGGCGCGCCAGACGTGCCACATCGACTACTGCCAGTAAACGATTGATCAGTGCCGCCCCAATCATATACCCTGCCCAACGTTCGTTTTTCCATGCCTCATCTTTGAGGCGGTCATAGGTGTACCATTTTTCTTTGCTTGCCCACATCCACCCTTCGGCTTCGCTATAGAGATGATCCGGTGCGCTGTCACTCAAGCGGGCATCCCGCCGTTGCGCTTCATTATAATCATCGCTGGTGTAATAATCCTGTAAATTACTCCAATAATCACTCGACTTTCCGGCAGGGTCCACGCCGGCATGAACGGCGGCAAACAACTTGTATTCATCTTCGCGCCAGTGTTGCCGGGTTTTGAACCATGTTCTAGCAGACCAGACGGCGGTTTCCGTACCGAAAAAGAAGACGGCATGACGCCGAGAACCCAAATAAAGTTGCCCCCACCCCGGCAAAATGGCGGACATCACCATCGCTATTTTGCCAGATCGATGGGTCGCCGAAGCGTCTAGTTGGTGTGCGTCTGAAAACATCTGGGAATCGCCGGCGGGTAATGTGAGTGGCGATAATTCCGACGATTGGGTTGCACCGGATTGGCTCAGCCCCAATAGGAAGATCAGAGTCACAAAAAAAGGTTTCATGTATGTGCCCGGTGTTAATAGGATTTAATCAGTGCCAATTTCGCTTCCGGTTCGCCACCTCGCCAATCGACTGAAAACTGCCAATCGAGGGGTTTGGGCTGTGAACGTTGCATTTCCGCTAGATTTTTGTTGTATTTTTTCGTCAACCGGATAGCATCAATTGTGGCGGCGACATGGTTGACCAAAACGACACCCATTCCCAAATTTGCCTTATCATATTCGGCTTCGGCATCATCACGCATCCGGTTGTACGTTGCCCGATTTGGGGAAGCATCATCACCAAGCACCGCTTCCGGGAAACCGGCATCATGTGGGCTCCACCCGTAAGGATGCTCGCGTTCCCAAATAAACGCCGTATAGGGGTTGCCCTGATCCGCAGTTTGATACCAATCATCCCAACCCAGAATATATTTATCATATTTACCAATATCTTCATAAAATTCATGATCGTACCGGGGATATTCATTGACTCCCGGCGTAAATACCCCGTTCTCATAGGTGCTCGTATCAAAATAGAACTCTTCAGGGGGCGACCCCACCCCATCCCAACTAAATTCATTTGCCAGTAAAACAAAATGGGTACGACTGGGCACAAAACGATAGATTTCTTCGTCGGGGTCCCACACAGCCGAAACATAGATGTTCGTTCTGCCGTAACGGGGGTCGGTTTCATCCTCCAAAAAGACCGGATCGGCAAGCGCCACGTTCATCAAGTCATTCCGAACTTCAATGTACTGGTCAACGCTGTAGTGTTCATTCGCAAAGGCTTTGTATTCATCGGTTTTATCATCACCGTTGCTATTGAAGACAAAGTAGGTGGTCCAGGCGGCAATTTCTACCGCCGTGAAGATCAGCCCGTACTTTTCCCCCGCATACAAATGCCCCGACCCCGGCACCAATGCCGACATCAACAGCGCTTTTCCCACGGATTTCTCGCCGGTGTTGGCGCTCATGTTCGCAGAATTTCCGTCGTCATCGCCTTGTAACAGCGCAAGGTATTCTGGCGTCTCCACCGGATTAAGCAGATTATTCTCCAGATTTAAACCGGATTCCGCCCACAGCGCGGTGGGGCAAATCCACAGGCTGATGATTAACAGGATTAACACATTACGCATCAGAACGGCTCCTTCAATTTAAGTCGATAAAATTTATTTGATGATGGCAATTTTATGGAATTTCACATCCGACCCTTGCGCGGACACCGCTTCCAACCGGCAGATATAAACTCCAGTTGCGATATTACTGATGTCCCACGGGGTCTGGTGCATGGGCGCATAGCCCTGATCGGTCAGTTCCGCGATTAAATCTCCGGCAAGATCGAAAATGTTGATGTGGATGGTCGCATCGGTGGTGAGTTGGTAGTAGATGCGGGTCACCCCGATTTGTGTTGCCGGATTGGGATAGGTATAGAGGGCTTCAATGGAGAGGGCTTCCGCTGGCGTTTGAGCACCCTGATCGGGTTGGACAACACCCGTCCGCTGCCAACCACCCCGGTAACCAGACCACATTACCTTATCGGCACTGGAAAGCATCCCATCCAGTAGTTGAGGGATAAATGATGCCCCGTTAATACTAATTTCAAGGTTGGAATCCTGGTCAACATCCACCAATTCAATGGACTGGGTATTCTGCGGGATCGCCAGCGGGAATCCCGCCATACGTGAGCCATCCGCCTGCCAGCCGTACAGATTTCCATCATTCATCGCCGCAACAACATCCATTTCATCATCACCATCCCGATCAAAAATCAGCATATTTTCCGTTTTATGTGGCATAATTTCCGTTGAATCCATAACAACTTGGGGGAAACCGGCATACGGTGTGCCGTGGGCAGTCCATTTGGAGAGTGTTTGTCCGCTCTCATTAACCCATAGGATCGGGTTTCCCCGGGCATCGTATCCAACGGCAAGACCCTGTATATCGGCAGTATGCGTCCGGAACGCGGCAACAAGCTGCCCCTCCAACGTGATCGAATACAGATGCTGGTTAACACCCACAAAGCAGTATTGAGGTGTCATGACAACATCTGCCTTTCGGATGGGTTCTTCCAGCAACGGCAGTTCCCACCGGATTCGATGATCGGCATCCAAAACGGTAAGATAAGATTGATCCGCTTCAGAGGAAAGAATGGCTAATAGATTCTGATCAAACGCCAATTGTTCAATTTGCCGCCGGGTTCGATAAACTTCAATTGCCGAATGTGAGGGTACAGAAACGCTCACCAACCGTGTTTCTATGCCATTTGTTTCCCCGAAAAGTACCGCGGCGTTGGATTCTGCATGATTTCCCGGATACCACAGGGGTTGGTGCGAGATCGTCCATCCCGAGGCGGCGGTGTAAAACACCAATTGATCCGGTTGAGGCACACTACCGCGTGAAATTTGGCATAATACACTTTGATTCGACAAATTTTGGGCGGCAAAAACTACCGTCTCAAGCTCTCCATGCGTCGAACTTGCCACACCTAATGGCGCAAACATCAAAGCGTGTAACTCCGTGGAAATCGTTTCAAGCGGGTCCAGACTCGAAGGCATGATGGCAATGTCCAGCAACCCATCGGCTCCAACCGGAAAAAAGAGGGTTCGATCCCCATCAAAAATGGCATACTCAGAGGGCGGCAATTCACGGGGAAGGTTCAACCACAAGCCCCGATTCACTGTCAGGCTCATTTCAGCCCCCGGTTCACTGATGTTGAAGATGGTAATCCCCGTAGTTGCCCCGCCGTTACTGCGGCTGTTCGGGGTGGAATCGTGGTCGAAACGGTCATTATTTCCGGCAAAAAAGGCATCTTTGTAGAACCCGTAGGCGAAGTAATCACCTTCAAAATCATCAAAATCTTGAATACCATCCGCTTCTTCCAAATCGATACCTTTACGGTGCGGATCAACATTGACGCGGTTATTTGCCAGATTTGCGGCAATTACATTCTCATCGATATGCCAAATTAGCAGCCCGGAGCCGGGAATGCTGTAATCGTACTCACCGGCATCAAAAAAGCCGTTGCCGTTGGCATCCCGCTGGCGATTTTCAATCAGGTAATATTCGCGGTCGGTGATGGGTATTTTCAGCACATCCGGGTACTGTTCTGCCGCCCGAAGGGTGTAAGTTTGCTCACCCACATCAGCCACTTGCGGCGTGACCCAGCCGAGTTGTACCCGGCACCACGCTGAAAGAAACGCCGGACTAAAGCCTTTGTAATTCCACTGTCCAAAATCGAGTAAATCCCACATCCCGACGCGAGTATCGCCGGTTTCGGTATCGTACAGATCAGGCAAACCCAACTGCCGTGCAAAAATTGCCGCCCAGTTACCCAGATTATCAATGATGATATTATCTTGGGAGTTGGTTTCTGCCACGATCCCGCCGCCGAAAATCGGAACACCATCGTCTGTTAGCAGATGATCCGTCCCTAGCACGTGTAGCAGGTCACCGGAAGAAATAAAGGCGGAAGGAATATCGTTGGGAGTATCTCCCATGATGTCAGTCGCGACGTTGCTGCCGGCATGGACAATGAGGTAGGCGGTGCGTTCAGGAGCCAGATTAAAATCCATCGCTGGATCGGCATCGAGGGCAACAATCGCATCCTGAAAGAGTTCAACAAGGCGAGTAGGGTTGGGGTCATCTTCTGCCTGTTCCGCATAGTATGCCATCGGTTGTGGGAGGGTATAGGGGTTACCGGAACGCGGGAAAAGGTTATCTTCCAACAGGAATTCAGGAGCGTTTAACTGCAGTTGACCGTAAGAAACGGCATCATAATAACTTGCTAACTGATGAAGCTGACGAGCGAACCACGCCTGATCGTGGTCTTCATGGCTATCCGGGTACATCAGCATTTTGCCGGTGCCGGTCGTGGTACTGTCTTCATCGGCAGGGAAATCCACCAACACCGTAACCACACGCACCACACCGGTGGACGGAAAACCGGTCATACTGGATCGCGTACCGTGCTGTTGGTACGTGGTTTTAAGATGTGATCCCAGTTGCTGTAATTCTACATCGCTCCAATCCGTTTGGGCATATAGCCACCCAGCAAAACTTAACAATCCAATAATACATCCAGCAAAATAGCGCATCCAAACGTCCCTAAAACAAACTGAAAAGTAAAAATTAAACGTTAGAAGTTCGGGAGTACGTGCCTGCCTCTAACTCCGAATCCCTAACTCCGGATCAGAAATCGATAGCTAAAGAGTAGAAACGGTTGTAATCGGAAAGGTCACCACCGGGGAACATCCCGTAATCAATCTCAACGGTGTAATTGGCGAACTCCAACGCTACACCTCCACCAAACGAGGGACCGTCAATGTAGGAATCTGGACTGTTTGCCGCGCCGGGGGATTCCCGTTCGCGGGTGTAACCAACTCGCAGACCGCCCCCAAAACCAAAGCCGGTGGTTTCGTTCATGGGTGTGGCATACCAGACTTCTGCGCCAAAGCCCTGCGTGGACTCCTTCAACTCTTCGCTAATACCGTCATTGGTGCGGATCATTACTTTGTCATACTCGGCAGTGCCAGTAAAGCGCACGGCGCCGACTCGTTTGGTATATGCCAGACCCAACCGCAACGTCCGTGGAATCGGGTCGGCTTGGTCATCATTAATATACGTAATGTCTGGACCAAAGTTTTGCAGATTCATCCCCAATTTCAAACCGGTCACCACTGGCACGTTGTAGAGCAGACCGATGTCAGTTGCCCATGTCATTCCGGTACCGGATTTATCTTGCTCCGTTTGACCGGTACCTTCATCTGCCAGATGGCTATAGATGAATTTTATGTTGAGACCCAGCGCCAGCGAAGGCATCAACTGCGTGCCGTAACTGAAGGTAACGGCGCCATCATAGGCTTTGTCATAACCAAGCTCTTGCGCGTTTTCATCGGTGCGCAGGTATTCACCCATATCAAAGTAGCTCAACGAAAGTCCAAAATTCCCCCAATCTTCGAACTGTTGGGAATAGGTGAAATAGTAATATGCCAGTCCAAAATCCAATTCCGGTAGCCAATCGATACGAGTGAATGCTAATTGCCGGTCTTCGGTCATGTAGGATAGCGCGGCAGGATTCCACCACGTGGCGTAGGCATCACTGGTGGATGAGGTATTATCACGCCAGAAATCCGCCACGACGGATTGTGCCATCCCGGCACTGCGCGCACTGGGATTAAACGCCAAAAACGGCACGGCAGATGTTTCCGCCTGCACCACCGGAACCAACGCGCCGAACACAATCAGCAGAGTTAGCGAAACGATAATGAAAAAACGACTCATAACAAAACATCCTCCTTTAAAGATGCTAAAAATGAAAATACACCAAAATAGGTCAATAGCGCATGCGGTTCTTTCCGCACGATATATGCCATTTTGATCAACTTTGGTAGCTGTATTGATAATACATTCTGTTTCAATGGGTTAACTGATTTTAATGGCGGGACTGGACGGCTTCGCTAGGGGTTGGGAATTGTATATATTTTGCAACTTACGCGGAGCGATGGTATAATTGATGGTGTTCAATGTAAGCACGCACGGTATCCGGCACAACATAGCGGATGCTTTGACCCCGTTGTACCCGTTCCCGAATCTGGGTGGAAGAGATCGCCACCTCTCGCATGGGGACAAACGTTACCCGCCCGGTATAGCGAGCTTTAACGGCATCCAGATCAACTCCGGCGCGCGTAGTGGCTACTACGTGGCAGGCATTCAGAATGGCATCCGGGTCTTTCCACGTATGCAGATTAGCGATAGCGTCGCCACCCACAATCCAATGTAGCTCTTGGGCATTGTATATCTTGCGGAAATGGCGAACGGTATCAATGGTGTAGGATTTTCCGGTACGGCGGCATTCCACATCACTCACCGCAAACGCCGGATTATCCGCAACGGCAAGACGTACCATTTCCAGCCGGTGATGCACATCAAGGACCGGTTGTTTTGCTTTGTGGGGGGGATTCGCGGAAGGAATAAACAAAATTTTGGCTAAACCACAAGCCTCTTGGACATCCTGCGCTAAAATCAGATGCCCCAGATGTGGCGGGTTGAATGTACCCCCAAACAGTCCGATTTTCATCTTCTTGCCTCGCATTTTGATCGAGGTAAAACATACCGGATTTACGGAAAAATGTCAATTCTGAAATAAAGAGAACTAAAAAAGCCTCACGAGTCCCATTTGACCCGTGAGGCGTTGACTGAGACAAGGTTACTTGGGATTACTTGAGTAAAATCATCCGTTTCACATCCTGAAACGTACCGGTTTGCAGGACATAGAGGTACATGCCAGACCGGACGTGCTGCCCGCGTTCGTCCGTGCCATCCCACACCACCGAGTAACGACCCGGTATCTGCTCCTGATCCGGCGCGATCAGTTGCCGGATCAACCGCCCGGAAACATCGTAAATGTTCAAAGTGACGGTGCTTTCCTGTGGTAAGTCAAACCGGATAGTGGTGCGCGGATTAAACGGGTTCGGGTAATTTTGATGCAGAACTGGGGCACCCGGCACCACCAGCTCGTTTTCAAACGGATCGATTTCCACATCGGTCAAATAAAATCGATTTTCCCACCACGTGATCCGGTTGCCGGTAGTGGATGTGGCAACAATATCCATATCCCGGTCTCGGTCTAGATCAACGAGATGGACGGCTTTGATACCTTCAAAAGTTTTGGTCACAATTTGCCGTGTGAGCAGGAATTGATCGGGGGAGACACGCTCGTATTCCCACCAATAAATACCGTTGCTATCCGGCACGGTGCCGATCAAATCCTGATCGTAATCCCGATCCACATCGCCTAATAGCAGGTCAACTGCCCGGACGTCATCGATGAAGGTGCGACCAAATGTTTGGTCACCGTCATTTTCCCACAGCGCCAATTGGAAATCAGTAGCACCGGTAACCAAATCCATATCGCCATCCGTATCCCAATCTTTAGTGATGATGCTCGATCCACCTTGGAGGTTGGTGGCAATGGGGGTATTGAGGAAATTTCCATCTCCGATATTTTCCCACCAGCTAAATCTACCGGTTTCACCGATGGTAATCAATACATCGGGGTCGCCGTCACTATCCACATCGCTCACCTGAACCGTATTGACACCTTCAGCTTCGATAACAATTGTTCCCGCGAGATCAAAGTTCGCATTGCCGTCATTTGCCCACCACGTGACCGTACCGGCAGTGGCGGCAGCAAGCACAAGGTCAGAATCCCCGTCACCATCCATGTCCGCCAGCGTGAAATCGGTGACACCACCTGCATCGGTCACAACCGAATGCTCGGTGAATGTCCCGTTGCCGTCATTTTGCCACCAACTAATGGCATCTTCGCCGGCAATTGCGGCGATGATGTCCACGCCGGGGGTGTTGTCTAGGTTGAGTACTTTCATTTCAATGATGCTGTCAATACCGGTTGCAATGAGATGGGCTTCAAATACCTCATCGCCGGTATTTTGCCACCAACTGATGCCGCCCACGCCGCCACTGATCAGATCGACTTCACCGTCACGGTTCACATCGGCAGAGGCAAGGGTTGCGGTTTGAGTGGTATTGGTGATCAAATCCATCCGGTGCCAGCGGTAGCTCGTCGCGCCAACCAGTAACACCGGCATTTCGGGTTCATCGGGGTCATCACTGATGATGGTCAATGTTTCTTCGACATATCCTTCTGTCGTCGGGATAAAACTAACCAAAATGGTATCTTGTTCGCCCGGATAGAGCGTTAGGGGGGTAAAATTGGCGGCAAACGGTTCATTGACCTGAATACCGGTGATGTTCAGGGGTTCGGTACCGGCGTTCCCCACAAAAAAGGCGGCAACAAGCCCTTCACCTAAATTCACTTCCCCAAAGTTGATGGTCTGCGGGGCACGGATAATGTTCGGTACTTCTGGATTTAAATCGTTTTTCCACATGACCAAATTATTGCCGTCATAGAGTGCGGCGAGCACATCCCAATCGCCATCTTGATCCATATCCTCTACCTGCACGGATTGGGGACCGGAGAGTGCGCTGGAAATGGATTTATAGGTAAAATTCTGAGCACCATCATTTTGCCACCAGCCAATCGAACGTCCAATGTATGCCACCCCGATAATGTCTTTAAAGCCGTCATTATCCAAATCCTTGACGGCGACATCGTAAGCGCCGTCATAGGCGGGGGTATCTAGGGTATGCCGGGTCATCATGCCGCTACCGTCATTTTCCCACCAGAGGAAGCGGTCGGTCTGGTAAGCGGCACCTAGCAGGTCGGCATCACCGTCATTATCCACATCGTTGATGGTAATGGCTTGCAAGCCACCCACGCCGGTATCCAGTTCTTGTCGTGAAAAACTACCATAGCCATTACCAAACCACGCCACAAGATTATCATAACCCCGAGAAACACTGATAATGTCCATGCGCCCATCCCCGTTCAGGTCGGTAATTTTAGCATCAATGCAGTTTAATTCTGAGGTGGACAGTACATGCTTGCGATGCCGTCCATCGGGGAGGCGTTCCCACCATGCCAAAGTGTGGGTGTTGGTAGAAGTGGAGACCACATCCATATCCCCATCCCCGTCCAGATCACCGGTATCGATAGCTTGCGAGTCCTCAAACCGCCCATCGAGGGTATTTTGAACGTAACTGAGGGTAAATGGCACATCTTCCCATAAGATCACATCATTAGAGATATAGCTCACGCCGTAAATATCCAAAAAGCCATCTTTATCGGCATCCGCAATTTTCAGGTCTGCCACATCCCACGCTTCCAGAAAGGGGGGTAATGGATACGGTGGGGGTGGAAACGGTAAGGGGAAGGGGTCAAACGCTTCCCCCGTACCATCGTTGATCCAGCCGGTAACGCCGTAAAATCCACCAACAATGACATCGGGAAAACCATCCCACGTAAAATCATCGGTGCGGACGGCGCGGGCACGCAGCAGATCATTTTCGGTCAGATAGATTTCTTCCCAATCCGGTTCACCGTCATTGCCGTTTCCGATCAGTAAAATCTGCGTCGGGCTATCATCTTCATCGTTCGAGATCAAGGTGATCTGGCCGGTATAGTCAATCTCTTCTTCGGGGGCGAGGGTAACGGCGAGGGCTACATTATTACCGGGAGCAACCGTAATCGGGACTTCCGCTTCTAAGGTGAAGGGTTCGTCGATGGTCACTTCACTGATGATCAAATCCGCATAGCCCCGGTTGGTGATAGTAAATTCCAAGGTTTCGGATTCTCCCAGATAGACCTGTCCATAATCCAACACCAACGGCGAGACCACCATACTTGGGATCGGGGGGTTATAACTGCTTTCCCACCACGTCACTTGACCCGCCGTGCCAATGCCGACAATATCCGGATCGCCATCGCGGTCTATATCCGCGGCAGTGACTTTGCGGGCTTCGGTAAAGGTATTGGAGAGGACGATTTCATTGAAGGTCATATCGCCGTTGTTTTCCCACCAGCGGATGGTGTTTTGGTTGTATCCAGCTGCGACGATATCCCAATCGCTATCGCCATCCAGGTCCACACTGTAAACAGAGGTTGCCCCCAGCAGGCTATCGGTGATAGTAAATTCGTCAAAGCGTTCGGTACCATCATTTCGCCACCACCGAATTTCGTTATCGTCGAAGGCGGTTGCGATGACGTCCAGATCGGTATCACCGTCTAGGTCGAGGGCTTGATATTCCCGAACACCCCGAAACAGGGTCTCAATAGAGAGTTCCCGAAACGTGTTATCACCTTCGTTTCGCCACCATTTAATGTCATTGAGGGAGCCCGCCGCCGCTCCAAGAATATCGACCAACCCATCCCGATTGAAGTCCATTGCCGTGACTTGTTCCACACTGTTGAAGTTTAGGTCAATTTCAACGGGGTAAAAGTTTTCAATGCCCAAATTGACCCACCAGATAATATCCACGACACCACTATCTTCGTTTTGGGCGCCAGTCAGGATGTCCATGTCCCCATCTAAATCAAGGTCAACTGGAAAGACCGTGCGAGCACTGTACAGGGTATCCGAGATAACCGCCGGGGTGGTGAATGCACCATTACCAAAATTTCGCCACCAGAGGACCGTATTGGCATCGCGAACCGCGGCTAATAAATCAGGGTCACCATCATAATCCATATCGGCGACAGCAATATCAGCGACTCCCGCCAGATTTTCCGCGACGATGCTGGCAGTAAAATTGGCATCACCGTCGTTTTCCAACCAGATAATTTGGTTAGCATCTTGGGCAGCGACCAGTAGATCAACATCACCATCAATATCGACATCCACAGTAAGAACATCCACAGCACCTACCAGACCGGTGGTGATGGGATGTTCTGTAAATTCAATCTGTGCGTAAATCGGCAAAGTGAGACCGCTCCATAGAGCTAGGAAAAATATCAGACCGCAATGAATACGAAAATTCGTATTATCCATCGTAAAAACCTCCTAGAGTCAAAAATAGATAGAGATTAAGTGTTGGAAATGAGGGACAGACGGGGGGAATAGATGAAAGCTAGGGTCAATAATTTCGTTTAAAACAGAAAGGGTGTCAATAAAAAAATATGGACGTCAGGCTTGGGGGAAAGCCGACATGCGTGTTAAGGCTTGTGCTTGTTGGATGTGGCGTTGTTGATGAACATACAACATGTGAACCGCATCACCCACACTGAACCGGATTAAAGGTGTGAGTGGGGTACTGATTTTCAGGCGATTAATATCCAAGCCATCCAGGGTTTCGATGATTTGTTGAAATTGGGATTCATGGGCGATAAACTTCGCGGGTACCTGAGCCGGTTCAGTGGATAGTTTGAAAAGGGATGGTGCTTTCAGCTTGACGCGTGAGCCCGGTTGAACTGCTTTTACAAAAAAAGCACCTACCAACGTTGGTTTATAGGCTGTTTTCTCGCGGATGTTGTGCTGTTTAGCATATTCAATAGCGGCATTTAGCTTTTCAAAGTAAAGGGTATCCGTTATTAAAAGATGATCGAGACAGTCCGCGATACTCCATTTTTCCGGTGTGGGTTTCCAGCACAGTTGCGGGAGATTTAACGTTTTCAGAAAAACATCCATCTCTGTTTTGATGTGTTCTAGCCCGGTGTAAATCTGCTGGAGGTGGGGATTTTTTACGTTCATGCGTCATCTTCTGCGGCATAATAGGCAACGGCAATCGCGCCATAGCCTGTATGGGAACCAATCACAGCACCGGCGCGAGCGGTGACCAATTCAACACAGTTAAATGTATCTTCAATATGCTCTCGTAAGGTTTCCATCGCGGCTTCGGCATGAACATGGAATACACCACCCCGGATACAGGTCGCCCCGTCCAGATGTTGTTTCATCAATTTGACAATTTCTTGGGGGAAGTGTTTCCGGTCCTTGACCTTGCTGAGCGCCACAATTTCCCCATTTCGTGTGCCCAAAATGGGTTTATAACCCAACAACTTACCGACCATACTCCGTGCCTGGCCGATTCGTCCGCCGCGCTTCAAAAAATCCAAGTTGGGGACGGCAAAAATGACCTGATTCCGCTGAATAATTTGTTCCAAACGGCGTAATATCGTATCAACCGGCACCTGATTCTGGATCATCCGTTGGGCAGCTAAAACAATATTCCCCAACCCAAAACTGGCGTTCAGCGAATCAATAACGTGGATTTTGGCGCCGGTGTCACATATTTGTACCGCTTTGAGGGCATGGGAGACGGTTTGGCTCATCTTACTGGAGATGTGGATCGACAAAACCGTATTTTTGTCATCAAATTGCTGGTAGATGTCGCAAAATTCCGCTACGGTCGGCGCAGACGTAACCGGAAAATCATTGGTTGAGCGGATTTTTTCGTAAAATTCGTCAGGGGTGAGATCGACCCCATCCCGGTATTCCTGATCGCCAAAATTGATATGCAACGGGATAATCGGGATTGAATACTGTTCGGCAAACCCTTCGGGGAGGTCCGAAGTACTATCGGTTACAATGTGAATCATAGGCAATATGGATCAAGGGTGGGCGAAACCCGATCTCCATCTGCCGGAGATCGGGTTTCTGGGAAGATTAGGTTAATAGGTCGGCAACGGTTTCTTTTTCGGTGCGTAATTCGGCGAGGGTTTTTGCCAATTTGTCTTTGCCGAAATCACTGAGGGGAATATCCTGCACAATCGTGGCATTACCGTTTCCATCAGAGGTGACCGGAAAGGAGAAATACAACCCTTCATCTACACCATAGCTACCGTCAGAGACCACCGCCGAGGAGAACCAATCCCCTTCCGGCGTCGGAGTGATCATACTCTTTATGTGGTCTAAGGCAGCAGAAGCGGCGGACGCTGCCGAAGAAGCACCCCGAGCTTCGATAATCGCGGCACCGCGCTTTTGCACGGTGGTGATAAAATCTCCTCTGAGCCAATCATGGTCGTCAATAACCTCAAACACGGGTTTACCATTGATTTTGGCATTTTCCGCATCGGGATATTGGGTCGCACTGTGATTTCCCCAAATGGTCATGTTGGTCACAGCCGTGACAGGCACACCCGCTTTGGCGGCAAGTTGGCTCATGGCTCGATTTTGGTCTAAACGGGTCATGGCGGCAAACCGGTCTTTAGGGACACCGTCCGCGTGGTGTGCCGCAATCAGACAGTTGGTGTTTGCCGGATTACCAACCACCAGCACGCGAAGGTCATCGGCGGCACGGGTCAATGCTTTGCCTTGACCAATAAAAATCGGACCATTTTCCCGAATCAAATCGCCCCGTTCCATGCCTTTGGTACGGGGTTTCGCACCAACCAACAATGCCCAGTTGACCCCATCAAACACGACATTGGGGTCATCCCCCACCACAATATTTTCCAGTAAGGGAAAGGCACAGTCATTTAGCTCCATTACCGTACCTTCCAATGCCTTCAACACGGGTGTGATTTCCAATAGGTGAAGCGAGACCTTGGTATCATGTCCAAAAATTTCACCGGAAGCTAATCGAAATAACATGGCATATCCAATATTACCTGCCGCTCCGGTTACGGCAACTTTAACATGTTTACCCATCATCCTATTCCTCATAAAAATAGATGTATAAAAAATGCACGACTTACGTTAGCGATTATATTCCCTTCAGTACGGCTTGTCAAGCGTTTTTAATCCATCGTGTACGAGAGGCGTAGAAACCCGCTAATACCTCTATTTGTATAACGAAAATACGGCTGGTAATCACTATCCGCCAGATTTCGCAAAACCAGCGAAATTTGAAACGCCCCAACCGTTTGTGTTGCCCGCATATGAAGCACCAGATAATCATCCAGTTGAGCCTTATCCTCCACCGTATAAAACTGTTTACCGACATATTCGGCGGCGACCTCCCCTTCAAACCCGTTGCGCGGGATGAAGCGCAGATTCAATTGGCCGGATAACTCGGGAGCATAGGGCAAATCCATGTTATCAGACTGCCAGTGGAGTTGTAACCGCACCGCCAGAAATTCAAAAAGTACCGCCTCTAGGATGCTTTCGCTTTCAATGCGATCCACCGTTTGGGGATAATTAAACGGATGAAGCGGATTTTCCGTTCCGCTCACGGTCGAAGCCCAGACCAGCGGCTCCCGAATGCTTGAATAGCGAACATTAACGGTAATCGCATTGGTACTACTGGCAATATATTTGAGTTGCCCCCCGACAGAATGCCGGTAATAAGGATACTGCAATGCCAAATTGACCCCTACCGGACGCTCATCCCGATATATATCCTGAAATGCCAAATCCTGTATATGAGGATGGTACTCAGCTTGAACGTACCAGTTCCGGGTCAAAGTATGTCCGAGTTCGAGCCGCGGTAGAATTCGAGTCGCACTTGCTCCGGCATAATCTTCCGTGACGTAAAAGATAGGATTCACCGACAACGTAGTCTGCGGCGAGAGGAAAGGGGTTCGTAAACCAACTGAAAACGTAGCAAAATAGAGGTCATCCCGCTGGGGAAGAAGGACATGATCCAGATTGCTCTGGCGGTAATAGATGCCAGCAGTCAGCAGCCGTTGGTTCTGAAGATAGGTGTAATTTGCCTCAACAATGGCATAGTTGTTCTGATATTCAGGAAGATTTTCTGCTGGCGTTATCCGAAAATCCCCACTTTGTAGCGAAAGTTGCACCATTGACGGGTGATAAATCCGTTGTACCAAACCTTGACCCGTTAGATGTCGGTATTTTTGCGGAGAGTCCAACTCTCGCTGAAATTGTTCCCCCTGGGCGAGCAAAAATCCATGCCAGTGACGGGGCATCTCAAAACCGGTCATCACTTCCGCATTGGACTGCTCATAAACGGAGTAGTCTTCCGTCTTGAAATAGAAGAGATGTGAGAATAAATCCCACGCCGTACCTTGGTAGTCATATTCAGCATCCACCCCCCAGGTTTCGGTTGAGCTATAATGCCCCGAAAGGATTAAACGAGGCGGGGATTTATGAAAGCGTTGGTGCGCACTGGAATCGTCCGCAACCACTTTTTTTATTTGTTCGATGGGGAAATAGCCACTTTGCCCCATTTCTTCAATCTCTTGAATATCAGGAGACTCAAATTCAGGCTCAATAATATCATCTTCCACGGCAAGGCTTAGATTATAACCTCCAAAAAATAGGATAGTTAATAGGAGGTAAACCATTCTCATTGTTATCATTGTGTTTAATGACTTAAAAATGTACTTGACAAGGCTAATGCTAATCATATATCCTTTAAATAGTTATACTTAAATTTTCTGGTAAAAAAGGATCAGAAACATGTTAGATGCTCTTATTTATCTGTTAATTTTTGCGGGCATTGGTTTAGGCGTCTGGAAAGGCTTTCAATTTGTTCTCCGGCTTTGTGTGTATGCCATTGTCGTGATAGCCGGCTTTTTAGCCGCCTACATCGCATACCCCCATGGAGCAAAGATATTACACGCCTTATTACCGAGTGCCGACCTGAGCAAAATCATTGTTTTTAACGTGGTAATTTTGGCAATTTGGATGCCCGGATTTTATCTGGCTCGCCGCCTGATGCAACAAGCATTTACCGGGGTTGACCTGAAATGGTTTGATAAATTGTTTGGGGGATTATTGGGTGTCATGGTCATCTTGTTTCTGGTTTGGGGAGTGCTTATCGGCATGATGGCGAAAAACATTAAAGTGAATTCCATCGCTAATTCCTCATTTGCCAAAACCTTAATCTATCCCAGTGGAACCGTGTATAAATTATTACCCGATAACATGAAAAAAAACTTTGAAAAAAACTATTACGAAGTTTTTTACTCCAAATCCTAGCCAAAATAAAACCAAAACCCCTTTTTTAATCCCCCAACCCCCAAGGCTTGGGGGATTTTTATTTGCTCTTCTATTTTATCCCAAATGAGAGAGACTGTCAATCATTTTAGCCATTGTCAACGCCGCTGAAATTGGTTACGTTCCGGTTATTGGACTGTTTATATTGCCCTTACAGAATGAAAGGATATATCCATGACACATGTATCTACCCGTTATTGGGGTATTTTTCTCTTGATGTTTTGCCTCTTGGCACGAGGTGTTCCGCTCTCTGCAAAAGAAAATCACCATTTTTTATGGAAGATTGAAACCGAGCAGAATCAGGTCTATTTTTTGGGGTCGGTGCATATTTTAAGTGCCGATCAATACCCTCTGAATCCGGTCATCGAAAATGCCTTTGAGGCGGCAGATATTGTTGTTTTTGAAACCCATCTGGATAGCCTCGAATCTCCAGAAGTGCAATTGCATTTGCTCCAAAAAAGCGTGTACGGTGCCGATGAAAATCTGAAAACGGCACTCTCCGATGAAACTTATGCGAAGGTTACATCCGTGGTGGAGCGGTTTGGCTTGCCAATGGCACAGTTCAATACCTTTCGACCTTGGTTTTTAGCCATGACGTTTACCGTGTTAGAAGCACAGCGGTTGGGGCTTGTTCCAGAGTATGGCATTGATCGTTACTTCTTTACCAAAGCCAAACAAGCCGGAAAAACCATTGAGGCACTGGAAAGCATTGACTTTCAACTCGCCCTGTTCACCGAGCTACCACCAGCGGAACAAGAACTGTTCCTGAAATACACGTTGGCAGATTTGGATGTGATGAGCAACCAACTCGATACGATGATCTCGGCGTGGCAGACCGGAAATACAGTACTAATGGATAGCTTAGTTACGGAAAGTGTCCGCCGTTACCCAGAAATTAAGCCGTTTTATCAAAAACTAGATGATGAGCGCAACCAACGCTGGATTCCCCAGATCGAAGCCTATCTTCAGCAGGATAAAAATGTGCTGATCATTGTCGGAGCATTACACTTATCCGGTGAAGGCAGTGTGATCGACCTTTTGCGCCAAAAAGGATACCAGATTGAACAATTGTAACCCGACAAAAAAGCGCTTCTCATTGCTGGGAAGCGCTTTTTTAGATTTAATGACACCGTTCGGGATATTCCCCCCCAACGGTTTGACCGAGCGGCTACTTTTCCTCATCCATCTGCTCAAATTTCGCCAACTGTTTTTTATAATAGTCATCATCCGGTTTGATGTGAATGGCTTTGTTGATAACGGCAATCGCGCTGGCTTTATCCCCTAATTTATAATGCACTTCTGCTACGGTATCCAAAATCATTGCCTGATCTTCTGAACCCACTTCGGACAGCTCCGCCGCTTTTTGGGCATACGCCAGTGCTTTTTCAAGTTTCATTTCCAGTTCGGTCATACGCCAAGCGAATGAATTCAACGCTTGGGGGTCGTCGTTAAACCGGTCTGCCATAGCTTCCAGCACCGCGGCTTCTTTTTCGGGTTCTTCCTGACGGGCGTAGTAACGCGCCAGAGCCGTATAGCTTTGTTGGGCAATGTCATCATTGGCGGTTTTTGCCAGTTGTTCCAATCGGGCAGTTTTGCCGCTGGTCTCCAGTTCAATTGTACCAATGTAATAGGCACTTGTCTGGTGCTCTGCTGTATGGAAGGGTGTGGTTTGAATTACTGTTTTCAAGTATGGGAGTGCCGCTTCCTGGTCCCCTCGGTAAAAATATTTTTGACCGATCTGAAACTTCAATTCCGCACTCTGGGGATCCGCTTTGAGTTTCTCTTTCAGATAAGCCAACGTTCCAATGCCATTGAGATAATCGTTCAATGTTTTCAGATACGCGTCTTTCGTGGAAAAGCCCATAATCCGGTCGATTTCCTCCTTGCTGGAGACATCCACCAAAATAACCTGCGGGATCGATTTAATCCCAAATGTTTTCACAAGTGCCTTGTTTTCTGGATGATCGATATTATACTGCCCGCTGACTACAATCGAATTTACGGAACTGACCTCATCGGATTTGAATACAGCGGCATCCAGCCGCTTGCAGGGAACTCACCAGTCAGCATAAAAATCGACCAACACCATCGATTTATTTTGGGCTTTCGCCATGTCAATCAACTCATCCAGTGATTTGCCCTTCTGAAAATCCAACGCGGCAAATGCGCTAGAGACCCCCATCCACAAGGTCAGTGCGATAACACTAAAAATCAGACGCATAAATATCCTCCTAAAAAAAGTGGGTGACCCGCTAACATGAAGTGTGCGGTAGTGATACGGACGAATGAAGCATTTGTCAAGAGCAAATACGTTGACTAAAACCGGTATGGGGGTAAGCCCAAGAGTCGCCGGGTTTCACGAATTGCCTGTTTGACCTGCTGTTGGCGAATAATCTCCATCTGGTGGGCATCTTTGAGGAGTTCGTAGGTTTGTTCGATAAGGGGTAATGCCTGCTCCGCTTGTTTCATATCCAGATACAACATACCCAGATTCCAGCAACACCCTGCCAACTTGATCGGGTCGGCAATCGCCTCGGCGATCTCAATCCCTAGACGAAAATGACGGATGGCTTGATATGGAATGCCCTTCAGGTAGTAAACAGAGCCAATGTTATTGTGGTCATCAATCAACTGGTCCTGATTTTGGAGTTGCTCGTCCAATGCCAGCGCTTGTTCAAAATGCTCTAACGCCATATCATATTGCTCATCATCCAGAAGCAAAGAACCTAAACCGGCATGGGTAAATGCCAAACTCGGTAGATGATTGAGTTCTTTACTGAGGGCATGAGCTTTTTCCCACATCAGGAAGGCAAGTTGCCAATCACCTTCCTCTTGAAGTTCTTCGGCTTGCTCTAATAGGTAATGTAATCGTTTAAAGTCTTCGGATAATTCCATGCTCATGGGTTTATCTCCTAATGATTAGCTGGTAGAGCGATTGTCCGCTCCGATGATACTTGCGTTCAAAGGGTGTGACCGGTGGTCGTGGGACAAAAAGGTTGATCTGCCCCGTAATTCCGGTTGCGCGCTGGTAGGCATACTGAAATTCTTCCACGTAGATACGCCAATTACTGCGGACTTCCACGTACTCTCCCAATTGGATCAGGCTAGTAAAAATGGGATGCCCGTGCCAGCGCCGTTTCAGATGCGTGGCTTTCGGATACGGATTCGGATATAACAGATAATGTCGCTTAACCTCCCAGCCAGCAGCAGCGGCTTGTAGCCAAAAATCGATTAAATCTGCCCGAACAATACGAAAATTTGCGCCCGAGGTCTTTCCTTTTGCCAAGCGATGGGCTGATTTGTCAATCCCTAGCACCCAATGATCCGGAAATTGATCCGCAAGCCAGCGGGTACTCTCTCCAACTCCGCAACCAGAGTCTAAAATCAGGGGTTGGGGATGTTCCCCCCGAACCTGATCCACCTCTTCAAAAATACGTTGCTGGTATGCAGAAACCGGCCGTTGAAACGGATGCTTTAAGTGCCTTTGGACTTGCTTTTCCAGCGCATCATGAATCCCGCGCTGGTTAGTAGTAATAGTACGGCTGTTGGCGTTCATTATAGCAATGTATAGTTAGCAGTGGGAAAGAACTCATAAACTCCCCAACTC
>RFFQ01000131.1 GCA_003697105.1 Gemmatimonadota bacterium
CAAGTTGCATTAGAAATCCTCTCCTGAGTTAAACGTGGAGAGAAAATCTATCATAATAAATCATTTTTTTCAAGAGCTCTGTTGCTCAATGTGGGTTTATCACTTAATGCACAATAATGCTCAACCCTTGTGTAACCCCAATACTAAGATTGCTTTCATCCGTGAGTTTGATAGTGAAGTTAAATGTTCCTGCGGTAGTGGGTGTACCGGCAAGCCGTCCCGCCGTCGAGATGAGCTGAATGCCCGGTGGTAAATTGCCGCTAACCAGAATCCAAATATCACCGTCCAGACAGTCTATAGACCCCTTTTCTAATTGCGCCGTGTAATATTCACCCACTGTTGCCGGTGGTAATGTTTGCGTGAGTACCATCCGGGGACATTCGTTAATATGGATGGTAAAACTCTTGGATGCATATACCCGAAACGTGTCATCCGAGTCATCAATCAAACCGACCGTAAAGGTATAGTACCCCGCTTTTTCAGGTATGCCCCGAAAGTCCCCATCATCTTCAAAATGAATACCCGGGGGTAATGTTCCCCCCAATAACACCCATTCCTCACCCGAACAAAATTCTTTGCTGTGAAGATCGTCAAAATAGTATTCTCCAACGACACCATCGACTAAGGCATCATCTAGAATTCGATTCCGGCAATCTTCGCAACTCAGTGTTGTCAGTGATAGTAACAGTGCTACACTGAATAGCACCATCTGACTTCCTAAAAATGCCATCAAATACTGCTTCATGATTGGACTCCATCTAAAAGTGTGAAAATGAAACCGGATCAACGCCCCTCAAATATGAACTTAGACGCAGATTACGGGATTGCCTTGCAGTAAACCCGCCGGCGTTGTCGAAAAAACCTTGACAATTTCTTAAAAGCGTGTTGATTCTGTGCATCTACCCAAACATCTTTTCATGGAGAAGACCCGTGAGAATCGTAATCTTACTTAGCCTTAGCTGGTTCGTGATCGGACAATCTTGTAGTGTGCTATCGCCCCAACAGAAACCGATGACTGATGACCGCTACATTGAATATGTGTGCCAATATACCGAACTGAAGCGCCAGCAGGAAATGGCAGTTATTGCCAATGATATAGACCGGTTGAAAAAAATCCAAACCGAAATTGACCGTTTGAACGCAAAATACCCGCGAGCGGCACTTTATCCCTTGCTCCTCAGCGAACCGGAACAAGTCCGGTTGTATCAGAAATTGCGAAATGATGCCTCCGCTACTCCCCCGCCGCCCCCGATTACAGAAGAACGGTACATCGAGTACATTACCCAATATAATACCCTCCGGTGGGAACAGGGCGCGGCGGCGATTGCCAATGATACAGAACGGGTTAAAGCCATTCAGAAAAAAATCGACCAACTCAATAAAAAATATCCGCGAGCATCTGAATATCCGGCACACCTCAACGAAGCCGAAAAAGAACGGCTCAACCAAAAACTACAAGAGCTTCAGACGTTAGAGAAGTCCAATGACCCGCAATAAGTACCAATGGAAAACAATGCTCTTGTCGCGTCTGCTGATTATCGTCGGGGTATTGATTTTTACCGTCTTGACCTCCCGAACACCCTTGATGGATTCCTTCAATAATCAGGTCTATGATGAATTAATGCGGTGGCGGGGTAACATTCCGGTGCATCCCGATATAGTGCTGGTATTTATCGGAGATGATGCGACCGAAACTCTTGGTGAGTGGCCCCTGACCCGTGATTTTTACGCTCTTTTTTTGGATGCGATGCGAACCGCTGGCGCCAAAACCGTTGTGTTCGACCTGCTCATGTCCAACCCCAGTCCGTTTCCGGAATATGATCAGGAACTGATTCGCTATACCCAAGAGATGGGGAATGTTTATTACCCCTACTTTTTTCAAAATGTAAATGTGATTGCTCCCAATACTGATGATCTATCTCCTCCGAATCTGATGACCTTTGCTAAACCGTTCAACTTCCCCGATAGTGACCGCTTTTATACCGCTTCTTCTGTGATTTTTCCGTTACCGGCATTAGCTGAACATGCTAAAGGATTAGGGCATGTCAATGTCGTCCCCGATGCGGATGGGGTAACCCGGCAACTCCCCCTCTTTATCAATTATCAAGGGCAAAGTTACCCCTCGTTAGCACTTGTGGTGGCTCTGGATTACAAACAACAAACATGGGCGGAGGCGAATATCCCCCTGGACCCAGAGGGGATGTTGGCAATCAATTATTGTGGTGGTTTGGATACGATCCCCAATTATTCGTTTCTACAAGTTTTGGGATCTTACCGGCAAGTGATTGAAGGGGAAACTCCACTGATCCCGCTGGATACGTTTCGTGATAAATTGGTATTGGTGGGGATGACGGCGACCGGAGCGACAGACCTCAACCCGACCCCCTTTTCCCCCAATTACCCATTGGTTGGCACCCTCGCAAATGTTATTAACAGCATTTTGCAGGATGATTATTTGTATCCGGTACCGTGGGGGGTACATCTCGTCTTGATTGGACTCATCGGGGTCTTTTTTTTCTTTGGGATTCCGCATATACGCGAACTTTGGATTTTCCTCATTCCTTTCGGGTTGTTGGCTGGATTTGTGGGAATTGCGTGGCTCAGTTTTAAACTTTTTAATTTGTATTGGCATTATATGGTAATGACCAACGGCATCGTGTTCAATGCTATTGCGCTTTGGGTCTGGACGGTGCGGAATGTGGAAGTGGAACGTCGCCGAATTCATGGGGAATTACTGCAGCGTACCGAAAAATTGTTACTAAGTGAACAGCGGTTACAGGGGTTAACCACCGAGATCCAAACCCTAGAAGAAACCATCGAGACCCTGCATGACTACCAAGTAGAAGCTGAAGAATATCACCGTCTTTTGGAAAAAACAGAAGCCGAACGAATGTCCCTCCTAGCAGAGCGCGACCGGTTACTATCAGAGAAACAGAAACTGGAAGCCGAACGAAAATCCCTACATGAAAAAATACAACCGCACCCGACCCCCAAACGTACCTCGCTTACTGCCAACATCAAAAAACGGGCAGAACTCAAGGGGGACTATCATGCGATCATCGGACAAAGTCCAGCCATGCTGGAGATCCTCTATAAGCTGGATAAAGTGGCGCAGAGTGATGCCAGTGTGCTTCTGTTTGGTGAGAGTGGAACAGGGAAGGAACTCATCGCACGTGCCATCCATGAAAACAGCCCGCGCCGCGATAAAAATTATGTCACTGTAAATTGTGCCGCGATTCCCCGTGAATTGATTGAAAGCGAACTTTTCGGCCATGAGAAAGGCGCATTTACCGGGGCGATTAACCGCCGTCTGGGCAAATTTGAACTTGCTCATCAAGGAACGATCTTCCTAGATGAAATTGGAGATATGGATGTGCGAATGCAGGCAAAACTTCTCCGGGCCATTCAAGAACGTGAATTTATGCGCGTGGGTGGCTCTGAATTGATTCAAGTGGATGTGCGGATTATTGCCGCCACCAATCGTGACCTGCCGGCGGAAATTGAAAAAGGCAATTTTCGGGAAGATTTATATCACCGGTTGAATGTTGTCCCGTTTTATCTGCCGCCATTGCGTGCCCGCCGCGAAGACATTCCCTTGTTGATCGACCATTTCCTGACCCTGAAAGGCTTCCCGCAAGTAAAAATCACGCCGGAAGCGATGCAAGCTCTACAACGGTATTCGTGGAAAGGCAATATTCGGGAATTGGGACAAGTGATCGAGCGAATGCTGGTCTTGAAGGAAAGTGATACTCTGACACTTGATGATGTACCCGTCCTGATCCGGGATTACCAACCTTCTACCGAAGAGTGGATCCCCTCGTCCCCAAAATCAGAGTTGCCGGAAATGGAAGCCGGGCAATCGCTAAAAGAATTGGTAGAAGCGTATGAACGAAAGGTAATTGTAAAAGCCTTACATAAACATAACTGGAACAAATCGCGCACGGCTGAATTTTTAGGTATCGGGCGACGAAATCTACATCAAAAAATCAATAAATACAACATCATTGATGGTGAAACTCCCTGAAAAAACCATTGACGAAGTTATTGGGATCAACTAAGGTTGGTATTCCGCATTTGTTTATTTCTCATTACTTATTCTTCATTATTCCGGGTTCATAGCTATGTCTTCTGGAACAGGCAAAAAAGCAGACCGCATTCGCAAGATACAGGAAAAACAGACCGAACAGTTTAGCCGTTACTTTTTGTTAGCGTTGCTGATCGGGGTGATGGTTATCTTTTTTAATATGGTCAAGATTTTTCTTGTGCCGGTATTGCTCGCGGCGGTTTTTTGTACCCTCTTTTTTCCACTTTACACGTGGCTTTTGGAACGGACTAAAGGGAATAAAGCGTTTAGTTCCTTGTTGTGTTGTCTGATTTTATTGTTAGGGCTACTCGTGCCGATTTATCTGGTGGCGGATTCGGTCTCACGCGAGGCGGTTGTTTTTTACCAGTCTGCTGAGCAGGAAATCCGGGAGATTATCAAAAAAGGTGATGAAGGATTGCTCGGTAAAATTAAAGATAATCGCTGGGTGCAACGGTTCAATCTGGACAAAATGGATTGGCAGAGTACCCTGAAAGATGTGGCATCTACCGGCGGAAAATTGCTGGCAACGGTGATTAACAAGACATCCAAAGGGACGTTTCAAGTGGTGGCAATCCTTTTCATCACATTATTTACCATGTTTTATTTTTTCATGGATGGAGAGGCTCTCATTGCTCGTGTGATGTATCTCAGCCCGTTGAATGATGATTATGAACGGGAGATCATTGCCCGGTTTGTTTCGATTTCCCGTGCCACCATTAAAGGGACGCTTCTGATTGGCTTAACCCAAGGCGGGTTGGGGGGTATCACGCTGTGGGTGTTAGGAGTTGGCTCACCGATTTTGTGGGGAGTGGTGATGGTCATCCTTTCGATCATCCCGATGGTGGGCCCGGCGGTGGTCATGATCCCGGCGGCAATTATCCAAATTGTTTTAGGGAACATCTGGCAAGGTGTGGTGATTTTGTTTGTAACCTTAGTGATCATTAGCAATATTGATAATCTTATGCGCCCGCGTTTAGTGGGTCAAGAAAGTGGTATGCACGACCTGATGATTTTCTTTTCCACATTGGGTGGTATTAGCATGTTTGGGGCAATGGGTTTTATTGTCGGACCGGTTGTCGCCGCTTTATTTTTGGCAATTTTAGATATTTATAGTAAAGAGTTTCAAATCCATCTGAATATGGCGCAAACGTTTGACGCTGTATCTGGCGAGGAATCCCCTTCTTTACCGCCGGAACCTCGTCCCGCAGAGGATGATGACGTCTCGTCCCCCACTTCTTAAACGTTTTCATAAATGAGGTTGATTATGAACGGACTAAAATATATTCTATTAATGGGTGTGATAATTAGCGGTTTCTCCTTTCCGGCAACAGCGCAGGATGAGGCGGATGATTACGAGTTTGCCCCAGAAGACCTCTTCTTTTTTGAAGACGAAATTGTTTATACGGCGTCGCGGCAAGAGCAAAAAATTAAGGATGCCCCCTCCACGATCACGGTGATCTCCGGGGAAGAACTGAAAGCTTTTGGTATTTTCTGGTTACCGGATCTGTTTCGCCAAATTCCCGGACTGGATGTCTCTGGAGCGACCTTAGCTGAAACGGAAGTCTCGACACGAGGACGCGGGTTAGTGGTTTTACCCAGTGACTCCAGTGCCGCTCCGGGGTTTGGCAATAGTGTTTCCGTTGGTTCGAGCCGAATGTTGGTGATGATCGATGGACGTTCCGTTTATGAAGACTTTTGGGGAAAGACCTACTGGGCGACATTGGGTGTCACCATTGATGAGATCGAACGGATCGAGATCATTCGGGGTCCCGGTTCGGCGTTGTACGGCGCGAATGCGTTTGATGGGGTGATCAACATCATCACTAAACCGGTGGAGACTTTGAATGGCACCCTGTTTTCTGTTACCGGTGGTGAGCGAGGGACACTTTTTGCCAGTGCTCTGAGTGCGCACCAGTTTGAAAAATGGGGCTATAAAATATCATTGAATCACCAGCAAATGGATGATTGGAATGTGGTATATCAAGACGAACTCTCAGACCCCGACTCGGAACCTGAAATTCACCACATCAAAGACCGCGAAAGTTTCAATATCCATCAAGTAAATGCTCAAACGATGTACCGGTTGACCCCAGACCAGCAGTTGAAAGTTTATGCTAGCTATACTGGGGGATTGATGAACGTGGACAGTGGTGACCCCGTCAACCCCTTTGAAATGGAGATCAATGCCGGTACGGCATGGTTGCAGTACCAAACCCCAGTATTGAGCCTGAATCTGAGTTGGGACGGACGGTATCATGTGGCCACCAATGCTGATTATGCCCAGTTTAATCCAAATTTTGATGGTGATTTTGATATCCAGACGCAAACCTTCCATAGTGATTTACAATATACTATTCAATCCCAAGAGCACCATAATATGATTTTCGGGGCTTCGTACCGCTTTAACCGTTTCAAATCGGACTTGTTGAATAGTGTTGACCCGCGTACGATTGAACAATTCGGCGAGTTGGATGTCAATGATACTCAACAGGAACATTTGGCGTCCATGTACGGGCAAGACCGGGTGCAAATTCATCCCAAAATCGCCTTTACGGCAGGTTTACGGTATGATTACCACTCGCTGACCGGTAATAACCTCAGCCCTCGGGGAAGTTTGATTTTATCTCCCACCGATAAAGATGTGTTGCGAGTATCGGTAGGTTATGCCTTTCGGAATCCCACCGCTTACGAATCGTATGTTTTGCTGGATAGCTTTGTTGAATCCGAAATTGAGGTTGATGGGCAAACAATCCCCTTTATTTACATCTTTCGCCTGCGGGGGAATGACCAGTTGAATCCCGAAAAAGTGCGCTCTATCGAATTGGCATACAGCCATTATCGCAAAGGTTTGATGGTGCGTCTGGAAGGATTTCATAACCAAATTGAAGATTTTATCATTTCCAATGTGGATGTTCGGGTACAGCCCTTTCCGCCCGATGACCCCCGGGAAATTCACCAGCGCGAACGGGAACGGTATGTCAATTATGATGGCACGGCAACTGGGATTGGCGGAGAATTGACTTTGGAATATCGACCGTACACGTGGTTATATACCTTCTTCAATTGGAGTTACCAAGAATGGAAAGACGATGAGACTGGTCAGAAAATTTCATTTGTACCCCAGCATCGTGGCAATGTGGGTATTCGCTATATGCCACAGGTGGGTCCCGCTTTTAGTACGGTAATTCATTATGTCGGTGACATCCATTATCCGGAAACCACCCCTTCCGAAAAGAACGATGCGGTAAATGCTTACGCTTTTGTCGAACTTTCAGCGGGATACTCCTTTTTAGAAAATGTTCGGGCCTCCGTGAGTGTGTTTAATCTGTTTGATGAGGATTTTCGGGGAACGCCGACTGGTGAAATCTTACTAGGACGACGAATTGTCGGACAAATGTCAATCTCTTTTTAGGAGGATGCCGTGCATGAACCGCCCAAATCATCTGATCGGTTGGGGGATACTATTGACCGTTCTGGTTGTTTTCTCAGAGCCTTATGCGACGGAAACCGAACCCAATTTGCTGGATAAGGCAAAAGCGTTTTACGACAGCGCGAAAGCCAAAACCAGTGATGCCGTCGCCGGAATGAGAGAATCCGCTGAAAATTTACTCGATCAGGCTCAAGCTATCATTGCTGTGGAGAGTGAAGTGATCCGCATGCGCGCCGAACTGAATCAGGCACAAGAAACCATCACCGCTTTAGAAGCAAAGTTGGCGCAAACTCGTGCAGAAGTGCAAATATTACGAATGATCGTCATTGGCGCTGTAGTGATTGTATTGTTGCTGTTCGGTTTTACGCTAAAGGTGGTCGTTGAAATGCAACAATTGAAAGGATCGCATGGCTAAAGGTTCGTTTCGCAAAAAGATGCGTCGGGAACGCCAACAGCACCAACACCAACCGATCCCCCCCATGCCCGATTTGGATGACCCGATTTACGATAAATTGGATGAATTATACCGGAATCACAAGGATCGACCCCCCAACGCCCCTGAATTTTTTATTTTTTTGGTCGATGGGCATAATTGCATCCATAAGTTGATGGCAAAAGAACAGTTGGAGTGGGAAGACGCCCGGAATAAATTCTTGCGTGACATTGTGGATTACCGGTTGATGATGTGGAACTACTACCAGTTGATGGTCGAGTTCAAAATTTATCTGGACGACTACAAATCCCGCTGGTCATCACAAGAATTTGAAGAAGGCGTGACACTCTTTAACTCTGCAGTGAGCGGTCGTCGGGATGCCGCCGATATTGAGATTGTGGAAATGGTGCGTCTAGCCGTCAATCCGGCGGAATTGGTCGTCGCTAGCTCCGACCGGTACTGCCGCCAAGTAGAACATTACGGGGCAAAACTCTTCAAAGCCGATGTTTTTCTGCAAATGTTGCGCATCCAACTTCCCCCGGACTATATCGGAGATTATCATTTTGCGTAAGCTCTTATTTTTCAACTCATTACTGCTTATTTTTCTGTTAAGCCGCCCCCTTCCTCTGTTTTCTACAGAAATCGATTCATCACACACCCTGACCATTATTGCCGTGGGCGATATTATGATGGGCACGGATTTCCCGAAAGATAAATTGCCTCCCAACAATGGGAGCAGTCTGTTATCTGAGGTGGCGCCGATCCTACGGGGTGGTGACCTCACTTTTGGGAATCTGGAAGGTGTGTTGCTCGATGGGGGTGAGCCGGAAAAAACGTGTAATGATACCTCCCTCTGCTATCTCTTTCGGACGCCAAGCTCTTACGTAGAACATCTGAAAAACGCCGGGTTTGATGTCCTGAGCCTTGCCAATAATCACGCCCGTGATTTCGGGGAAGCGGGACGAACCGCAACCATGCAAACCCTGTCGAATGCCGGAATCCAACACGCCGGACGTCTCGGCGATATTGCCACCGGCGTCATTGATTCCGTGCGGTGGGCGCTGATTGCTTTTGCACCAAACCCCGGCTCATATTCCAATCTTGACCAGAATCGCGCGGTGAGGGAAATCAAAAAACTGGATCAAACTTATGATCTGGTGTTGGTCTCTGTTCATGGCGGTGCCGAAGGTAAAGATGCCATACATGTTGTGGATAGTATGGAAGTGTACTACGGCGAGGAGCGGGGGAATATGGTGGAATTTGCTCATGCGGTGATTGATGCCGGTGCCGACCTTGTCCTCGGGCATGGTCCTCATGTGCCTCGTGCCCTTGAACTGTACCGGGACCGGTTGATTGCCTATAGTTTGGGCAACTTTTGTACCTATCGTGGCGTCAATATTGCAGGTATTAACGGGTATGCGCCGATTTTGGTAGTTACATTGCACACCAGCGGTGCTTTCGTGACCGGAAATATTATTTCGGCGCGGCAATATCGCCCCCAAGGCACGCGCTTGGATGCCTATCACCGTGCCGCCAAATTGATGCAACAACTCACTTTGGAAGACTTTCCTCAAACCGCGATTTCTATTGATGCTCAGGGATTGATTTCCCGTAAAAAAGCCAAATAAGTCTATAAAAAAGTGCTTGACAGAATTATGGGGATATGATATTCTCTCCAAGAATTGCTGTAAGAATGAGGGAGTATTAATCTATAACATTTACTTAGGAGGTGGAACTTACCTGATTGTGTTGATCAGGACAAGTGCGAGAACTATGGGAAGGAGTCATTACGTATGTCAGACCTGTTAAAGGAAGAGAAGAAGACGCGTATTGTTTTGGTACCGCACAATACGGCGCGCGCGTGGAGTTGGGTCGTTCCAAATGTATTCTTTCGGGTTTGTGTTGGAATATTAATTACTATTTTTGTCGGCATCGCTGTTTTTGGTTGGGAATATACCCAGAAAGTTGTAAATGAGCAGAAATTAGCTCGATTAAAGTTACAAAATGAGTATTTGAAAGATAAGATTAGACACTATAGTCAAAATGTTGCGCTCCTTCAACACCAAATGGAACGCTACCGGAAGTTTGACACTGATATTCGCATCATTAGTGATTTAGAGATGCTCGACGCGGACGTGGCGAATGTGGGTGTCGGGGGAGCACCGGAAGTTTATCCGAAAATTGAAGAAATTCGTAAGTTAGACCCCGAATCGGCGAAGCTCATTGAAAATATCAAAATTAAACTCGATGAACTGGAACGAAAAAGTCGCTTCCAAAAAGAAAGTTTTGAAGATATTGTGACCTCATTGACAAATCAGCAAGACTTTTGGAACCACACCCCGTCTATTTTACCGTGTAAAACAGGGTTGATTGGCTCCGGATTTGGTATGCGACGAGACCCCATCACGGGTAAATACCGGATGCATGAAGGTCAAGATATTCGGGCAAAAAAAGGAACACCGATTTATGCAACCGCGAATGGGACGGTTATCTTTGCGGGGCGAAAAGCCGGATATGGGTTGACGGTTGATATTGATCATGGTTACGGAATTCAAACCCGTTATGCCCATTGCTCCTTATTGAAAGTAAAGAAAGGGGATAGCGTTATTCGGGGTCAAGAGATCGCTTTAGTCGGGAGTACCGGACGTTCTACTGGGGCACACCTTCACTATGAAATTCGAGTTGGAGTCAATAAAGTAAACCCCCTGAAGTATATCTTGCCCGATTCAATGACTCGGTAATCGCAAACTGCACTGAATGCAATGAATGCAAAAGCTGAATCCTTTTTAGGATTCAGCTTTTGGCGTTTAATAGAGACCTTTTTGAAATTTGATTTCTAGTCAATGCGCATTGTCCGGCGAACCAGTTCCAGAAACTCTACATCCCGGTCATCTCCGCCGGAGACGGCATTTTCCACAATAGCTTCCACATCCGCAAACCGGGTATTCACATAGGGACTTTCCCGTAGAATCTCGGCAAATTCCGCCACACCAGCTGTAAATTGAAACCGTCGCGAGGCTTGATCGAACTCGGCTGTGACCGCGTGACGAGGTATCACCACATCCAGTGGAATGTCCGTGTGGCCACTGGGCTGTTTGTATCGTAAATGTACTGTACCCACATCACCCGAGACACCATCGACCAACTCAATCTCGTATAGGGCAGTCACCCGGTGCCCGGCGCCTATTTCCCCGGCATCGGTTGTTTCATCCTTGAAATCATCATCGTGAATTGCCCGATTTTCATACCCAATGAGCCGGTAGCGACGCACCGCCTCTGGATTGAACTCAACCTGAACTTTCACATCCTTGGCAATGACTTCCATCACGCCGACCAATTCTTCGGTAAAAAGGCGTGCCGCTTCTGTTAAAGAATCAATGTAGTAATAATTGCCGTTCCCCATATCGGCTAATTGTTCCATGCCGTAATCGTTGTAGTTGCCTTGCCCAAAGCCCAGAGTGGAAAGGGTGATGCCTTCTTCCACATAGCTCCGGATCAGTTCAAACATTTCATCATGACTGGTGGGTCCTACATTGGCATCCCCATCGGAGCAGACTAAAATCCGATTCACACCATCCGGCAAAAATCCCTCTCGATTGATCTGGTAGGCATTTTGTAGTCCCGATGCCATTGCCGTACTTCCTCCCGCTTGTAGATCGCCAATCATTCCTTTGATAGACTCTCGATCCGCGTCCGAGAGAGAGGTGGGGGGTAAAATGGTACGGACACCGCCCGCATACGTACATACCGAAATTAAATCACCTTCCCGCATTTCATCAATCAAAATGTACAAACTTTGTTTGACTAAATCCAGACGAGAGGTCATCGACCCCGAAATATCGATCAGGAAGGTTAAATTCCAAGGTTTGGTATTATCGATGACATTTCGCGCTTGTAAGCCAATCCGTAGCAAATGAAATTCATCGCCTCGAAATGGTGACCGCGCGCCATCCACATATACCGCAAAAGGGTTATCATCCGGTGGGGGATAATCTTGCCGGAAATAATTGATGTACTCCTCCACCCGAACAGAGGCAGGCGGTGGCAGTTGACCTTCATTGATTTTTTTGCGTCCAAAAGTGTACGATCCAGTGTCCACATCAATGCCAAATGTGGAAAGATTATCTTCATTTGTGTTTACAAAATTGTTATAGACCAAATCACCAAATTGTTCTTCGCCGGGGTAATAATCTCCTTCACTACCGCTATATGATCCGTCCCGGCCGAAATCACCCGCGGCGAGTTCGGGACTGCCAATATTGCGGTTCCTAGTGTCACAGCCGCTTAACGTGAGTCCCACGGCAAAAAACAGGCTTAAAAACAGGGTGAGTCGTCTAAAATAAAACATGGTATTACCTCCTTAATATGATGATAGCTCGGAAACGACTAAAACCGCCCGGTAGCGTGAGGGCTTGATTGTTGTTTCAAATTTTTGGGGATAGGGGTGGACGTTTAGGAGTTCAATTGTGTATTCCCCCACGGTTTGAACGGCGGATTCGGGATGACCGGCACGAAGCGTCAGTTCAATCTCTTGCGGGGGGTTGTTGGAAGCTTGTAGTTTCAGCTTGATGACAACCTGCCCTTCCCATACACATTCAACCTGCTGAGGGCAGCGGGAATCTTCAACCACTTCGGCAAACGTGAGGGAAAGACCGGTATCCTTTAAATGAACGGTCTGGTGCCATCCCAGCACAAACTGTTCACCCAAAGGGGACGTGGTGGTGGGCAGTGCAGAGGGTTGGCAACTGATGGCACTCAGAACCCATCCAATGAGTAAAACATTGATTTTTTTCATGAGTTGACCTCCTCCTGATATGGTTTGAACAGCCCGGATCGCGAAGCTGTTTTCCTTTTATCCTTCCCAAACCGGATTCATCAGGCGACCCAGAAATAGAATCGCGCCGGATTGCCGCTCGCGGATGAGGTAAATAAACGGACGGTTCGCGAAAAATGTGAGTGGGAGAGAGACGGTTCCTACTTCTACGGCGGTTGCCGCGCCGGCAGTCGTGCCGCTTTCATCGACTTGTATAAACGCCTTATGCTTGACATCACTGATAAACAACGGATCATCTGCCGAAATCCCCCTGAAATCAGCTTGCATCGGGTCAAATGCGACACCCATGCCCAGCGCCGTTAATGCCGCTTTCAAGGAAAGATCATGGCTGAGACGGAATTTGGGTAGCGAAATTAGCAACTCGGTATCGTGTAATTCGTTCAACCATGCCGTCCACATCTCTACCGATAATTCCGCCAGAAGATCATCAACCGTGACATTATGATTTGGCAAGATAAGAGTCATGCTATATTGCCGGTTGCCATAAAGCAGATCGAGTATCTGTGCCTGCGCCGTATATAGATGGGGCATGATAACCGGTTCCACAATATGCATCATCTGGCAAGGCACTGTGGAACCCTCTTCTAAATAAAACACGTCTGTTTGAGTCAGATTTTTATTGAAGCGATAACGCCATTCCCCTTGAAAATAGATGGCGTTGATCAGGTACATCACCGCCTCCGGCGGAATGTGATCGATGACCGTCGGAATGGTGCCGTTTGTGCGTTGATTGACCCAATCATTGACCCGCCCTACGGTTTGGGGATCGGTAAAATCCGCGTCACGAATATCGGCTTGATAGTACGTTTGGTTACGGTGTAAAAAGTCCGGCAACACGGAAAATCCCTGTCGATACCAGATCGAATTTGCTAAACGAAAAGTGACATTCGGATCCAGAGATTGCAGAAGATCGATTAAATCATGATAAGCGATGTTCATCTCCGCCAACGATAGTCCGTTGAGTTCAAGTGCAGATTGCATTGCCGCTTGTGTTTCACCGCTGGCGCCGTTATAGGTCATTGCCAGTGCCATCGAGATACTCAGCGGCGAGATCAGGATATTTCCCGCATGTTCTGTTGCTAATTCCCGAAAAAGGGTAAAACTAAATTGGGTGTTACCGCTTAAAAGCGTCTGTTCAGGAGTCGTCAAGGTGCGGGGAAGTTCAGGGGCGGCGGTGGAAATCTCCACCGGAGGCTCGGTGATACTACCCGGAGAGCAATTCCAAAATAAAAGGGTAGCACTCACCACTAAGATTAGGTTCAATTTAATCAATATGTTACACATAATCACCTCCATCGGGTAGGGGGTCATGGTGGTCTCACGTGTCGGTAGATTTGGTGCTCTTAATGGCACATGTTCTACTTGTAAGATGGAAAATACTGGCGTCCTTGCTGATTTTCTAAAGGAAAGGGGAGAAAATGAGAAAAACCGGCAAGTGATAAGCTTGCCGGTTCATTTGTTAGGGTTCGTTTTTCAGTGGTTGTTAGCGCAATAGTACCATGGACTTGGTCTGGGTAACGTCTGGCGTTTGTAACTGGTACAGATACATCCCGGATTTTACCGCCTCGCCGTGATCATTCGTACCATCCCAAACCAATGCCTGTTGACCGGCTTCAAACCATGTATCCCGAAAAGCCCGTACCAACCTGCCCTGAACATCATAGATCTGGAGGTTGGCTACAGTGGCGACCGGTAAATCAAACCGGATTGTCGTGACCGGATTGAACGGATTGGGGTAGTTTTGGTACAAACGATAGGATTGGGGTACTTGGGTTTCAGCCGTGACCGGCTCAACATCTACAATATTAATATCCGCTTGCCCTTTCACCACTAGGTGATCCACAAACCAGCCCATGTTTCCATCATTGCGGTAGGCTCCCAGCCAAAAGCGGAACATAACATTTTCACCCGCATACTCGCTGAGGTCAAATTGAGCCAGTTGCCAGCCGTCACTCTGCCCAGTATAGCCGGGTGTTTGCCCCAAACCGACACACCGGTCAAAATCATAGCCGGTATTTGGTGTGATTAGCTCCCAATTTTCCCCGTGATCGGTAGAGATTTGCACTTGCCCGCCATCCCAATTCTGCCGGATGTCATACCAGTGGTAAAAACTAAGTTCGTAAGGGGGATCGGTTGCTCCGAGTGGATATTCCGGGCTGATCAGAAACATATCCCCAGGTCCGCTGTAAGCACCATCCAGATTGGTACCCCAGCTAAAAATTCCGTGATAGGCGCCGTCGGGTCCCCCGCTCGATTGGGGTTCGCCCCATTCCCAGTCACCATCGCCGCTGAAGTTCCCATTATCTTCTTCAAAACTGTAGATCGGTATCAGCTCGAAATTGCGGGTTGCCGTCCCATTTGGCGGAATCGTCACCTGATACTCCGCGGGGAGGTGGTAAAGCCCGGTGGCACGCACTGTGTACGTTCCGATGGGAATATCGGTCATCACATAATTGCCGTTTTCGTCCGTAAAAACGGGAAAGAGCGGGGTATCCAGTAGTTCGATAAAGGCGGCAGGGATGGGCACGTCACCGTCGTTATAGGCTTCTGCTACATGCCCGTCCAACGATCCGGTTGGTAAGAGCGGCATCACAAGGTCGTAAGTAACTTCCTGATCGACCTCAATCGTGAACAGTCCGGTTGACCCCTCTTCATAGCCAAACTGGTAGGCATAGACGGAATACGTACCGGGGATCACAATTGGAAAATCATAAAAGCCGGAATCATTCGTTGTGGTCTCGTAAGGCAATGTACCAATGAGTTGTACGGGGATATTTGCCAGCGGGAGGCCCTCGCCATCGGTAATGGTTCCACTGACACGCCCGCCGGGGGTTAAACGGTAAAAGAATAACTGCGTTTGGATGGCATAGACCGGTGGGGTGTGTCCGGTGTTGTTCCAGTTGCAATCTGTACAGGTGATGCCATCCACGCAGTCGGGATTCGTCGGGCGGCACTCATTAAAATAGGGTTCGATGTTGTAATCCAGGACGTATTCTTCCCCCGGGGTGACCGCAGGTGTCAAATCGACATCCCACGGGATGACGCTTGCCCCGGGGCACCAACCGGCGCGGGGGTAAATCCAGGTGCCACCTTGGGGGCTACATGGGTTTTGCGGGCAATCTGTCCGCCAGAGGTCTTGGAAGAAGCGGGTTGTATCCTCACCATCAATCACGTTGATGTCGTGCCACAGGATCGAGAACTCCGCGGCGTTTAGGGTATTGCCTTGTCCGTGACCGGTGGTGATCATCCGGTATTTGAGCGAGTCAATATCCGCATCAATGGCAACGGTGATGGGGGTTAATGTCTCTTCCACCGGGTCTGCCGGATCACCGATCAGGGCGGAATCATCCTGCCACAAGTTTTGCACCCGGTATGCTACCATCCGGGGTTGTCCAACTTCAAACTCGAAGGTTGCCGTGATCTGCCAACCCCGGTCGCCCCCAATCCATGATTCGATATAGCTTCGTAGGGTCACACTATCGCGCAAGACGGATTGGTAATCCGTGACATCATACACCCAATCACATGAGCCCGGATAGCCGGGTCCCACAATATTGTAAGGTGTGATGTAGCGGGCAATTTCCACATAGGTGGTGTCACTGGTCATCACCCGCAAGTGCCCGATCCGGTCCCACGGGTCGCAACCCGCGTCCGGGCAGTCAATGGTGATATAAAGCATGATGCGCTTCACCATCACACTGCTATCGGGAAAGGCAAAGGTTCCGTAGTGCGGAGTCGCCCAATTATGATTCAACTGGACGAAAGTGGGCACGGTGATAATATCACCGGGTTCGGGTTGTGCCTGTGCAGGGAACATGGTAAACACAAGGAGTACCATTAACGATAATTGAAAGATATGTATTTTAGGCATCAAACACCTCCTGTTAAGAGCTGAAGAAAGAGCCGTTGGGAGGGGTATTCCCAAATGGCTCGTAGTTTCGTTAAAAATTTAAAAAATAAAAATAAGAAGGCTATCATGGTCAAGGTTTCAATGCGCTTTCGCGCTTATCTGGATTCGGTAGGATACCCCCGTAGAGACGTTGCAATGCAACGTCTCTACTCTACGAATAATATGTTTCAATGCGCCTCCACGAGCCATTCGTGAATGCGAAAACCCCTGCCATAATGCGGATTTGGGGGCTAACGGTGGGTTGCTTCAAGTGCGTCGCACCTGAATTGTAAAAGCACTATAGCATTGTCCACACCGGGTTGTCAAGACCCCAGTTATCTTTTCAGCCCTGAAGGATACTATTTGATCCGAAATCGCTTATATTAAGGGCAAAAGATCAAAATAGCGCGAAAACATTTTTTTCATACCTGCGTGAAACACTTGATATAGCACAAGTTTCATAAGTATTCTTCAGAGCTGGGGCAGTTGTTTGCTGAATGGCGGTAATTTTTTCAATCAAGCGATTGACAAACGATTTTCATGGTGTAAATTATAAAAGTTCGCCAACACATCCACTAGAAACACCCAATGTCTGCCGGGGGGATATCTCATGAAAATTTCAATGAAACGCCTAAAACAGATCATCCTGAAAAATAAAGACTTAACGCCGGAAGAACTCCGTGCTGAACTGGAAAATGCAGAGCAGGAAGAAGCCGGTGAATTTGAATTTGATGAGACCTCGGTCGAGCTATCCTTGGATGACCTGCTGAACTCGACCGAAACGATGAGCGACGATTTAACTGTAGAACTCAATCTGAATGAGCGAGGAGAAGTGAAAATGCAGGCAAAAGCAAAAGTGTGAGCCGGTTTAAACCTTTGCCGCTGGAGGGGGTCTATCTCTACGAATCGCGATTCAAGAACCACTGAATGTATTTACCCTCATAAGAAAGGAGATAGACCCATGACACGCAAATTCAAGCTTAGCCTCGCATTTGCCGTGCTGATGATCGGCACGTTAGTTCTCGCTCAAGGTGCTCTGGCAAACGCAACAAAACAAGCTCCACCGGCGCAAGACCGGGAACGGCTCGGGGAAAAGCGCCTTGAAATCCTCAAGGAGAAATTATCGCTGACAGATGAGCAAGCCGAAGCAATTAAAACTGCCATGGCAGAACATCGCGCGAAAATGGAAGAAGTGCGAAACCGTACCAACCGCGACCCAGAAGCCATGAAAGAAGCACGGGAAGAAATCCGTGCGGCGATGGAAGAAACCATGAAATCCATTTTGACCAAAGAACAATACGCGGATTGGGAAATCCTGAAAGCCGAGTGGCAAAAACGGCGCGATGAACGGCGCCAACATCGTCCGCGAAGAGGGCACCGGTAATATGAAAAGGTTTCCCCTACCCCAAATCAAAACACCCGACCTAATATTTAAGTCGGGTGTTTTTTTGTTGATCATGGGGCGGTAACTTGCCATTTTGTGTGCCGCGTTGGCTTGATGTCCATCACCATGTTTTAACCACCTGCCGGTTGCCAATTGTCAGAGGTTCTGTCTGGTTGGGATCCAGTGCCCACCGGATACGGCGGATGCCTTCCCGAATGTCCGCTTCCGAGCCACAAAAACTGAGCCGCAGATACCCATCCATCCCAAAATCCACACCGGGCACGGCGAGTACCAGGACGTTCTCAATCAGAAAATCCGATAGCTGGCGGGAATCCGCCTCATACGCCCGAAAATCGACAAACGAGTAGAAGGTTCCTTCCGGTTTTTGAACTTTCAAATTTGGAATCTCCGCCAATTCTGCCAGCAGGATATCCCGATGGGTTTCCAGTGTGGAACGTAATGCCCTCACACAAGATTGATCACCGGTTAGGGCGCCAATCGCCCCTTTTTGTGCCAAAATTGAACTGCCAGAGGTTTGATGTGCCTGAATCCGGGTCATGGCGGCGATCAACTCGCGGTTGCCAATCGCCCAACCCAGCCGGAAGCCGGTCATCGCATACAGTTTGGAAACCCCGTTGATTACCAGTAACTTCGACTCATCCACCGATTTTTTCGTAAATTCATAACCCGACGGTGCTTTTTGCCCGTCAAAAACCAATTGGTGATAAATATCGTCCATGATGAGGAAAATCTCGCGTTTTTCGCAAAAATCGACAAGATCGGCGATAACACCGGTGGGGTACACGACTCCAGAGGGGTTGTTGGGGCTGTTAATCAGGATCACTTTGGTGTTGGCGGTGACCTTTTTTTCAATATCCTGAATGGTGGGGTAAAGTGAACCGCCGGCAGGGGTTACTGGCACGGGTACACCGTAGGCTAACTTCACCATCTCCGGGTAACTGACCCAGTAGGGTACGGGAAAAATGACCTCATCTTGGGGATTCAGAATTGCTTGCAAGCCGACCATCAATGCCTGTTTGGCTCCGCTGGAGGCAATGACATTCGCCGGTTCTACTAGACGGTGATAGTGCTGTTCGGTGTAATCTATAATTGCCTGTTTAAGTTCTGGGATACCGCCTACCGCCGCGTAACGAATTTCTCCGGTTTCCAGATGAGCAATTGTAGCATTAATGGCATCCGGCGAGGCTTTGCTTTTGGGTTCACCTCCTCCGAGATGAATCACCGGTTCACCCGCTTGTCGTAATACCGCCGCTTTCGCGTTGAGCTTTAATGTGGGGGAGGGGTTAATCTGTTGGGCAATTTGGCTCAGAATCATGAAGGTACCTTTCTAAAATAATTCCGATAAGATGTTGGTAATAAAGGAATATACCGTTACGATTTATGGTGACCGGTAACACCTGCCACCGGCAATCATTCAGAGGGTTTCCAGTTGGTTTTCGATAGATTGACCCGGTTTCAGGATAACCCCCCAACTCTGTTTACCGTCCAGATAGGTTGGGCAGGCTTCCGGGAAGGAAATCCAGCGTAAGTAGGTGGTTTCTTTTTTCGCCGGTTGTTGGTCGAGCCAATCCCACGCCACGTAATCAATTGGGTGGTTGTAATTCACAGAAAAATAACCGATACCGAGGGAGGTAATGTTTTGGAAAAAATGGGTCCCTTGCGAAGGTTCAATGTTATAGTTGCTGAGTCCAGCTTCCACCAATACCCGTGCCCCGGAAATTTGAGACCATTCCACCGGAATCCCCAACGAATGATCGGAAGATCCCCAGCGACCGGGTCCGATTAAAATATAATGTCGGTTCTGTTTCAGGCATTCCGCATTGATCATCCCGATTTCGGTGGCAATGTCCCTCGTTTTGAGTGAGGAAAACGTGTTGGGCTTCACGTAAATCAGGTCATGAATCGTGGTAATCCGTCCATTGCCGAGGGCTTGGCGGCTCCGGCAGATGGTATCTTCTTGGGGCAGGCTATCAAAATCCACATTAATACTTTCCAGAGTAGCAACCATGGGGCGGATTTGCAACAGCGCCATCTCACTTTTTTCGTTAGGGTTTGCCGGTAAATTAACGGCAAATTCTATCTCCACGGGACCTCCGAAACTTCTCTTACCGATCTCCAGCAATTTTTCCAGAATTTCCGCCAATGGAAAGGTTTTGTACTTCAACATTTGAGCAAACGTGACCACCCGGATTCCTTTCCGGTACACCGAATCATACAGTCGCTCATTTTCATAGGAATAGACACTGCCTACCGGATGTAGCGTTCCATCGACTTCGGCATCACTCAGATTCAGTTTAACGAGGGTTTCATCCTCATTCGCCGTCAAATTCGGGGTTGGATTCTTCAGATCGAGGGCGTAGAATATCGTCTGGGACGTTTGGAGGATGTTCTCGATGGTACCAAACTGATGAATCACCTCTGGATATTTGGGCGAAAAGCTGAGGACGTGTCCCCCCTCCACAATCAATTTACCTAAGCCTAATGCTACAAATGCCAGTCCATCATGTGCGGTTTGGGGTTCAATGGGATAAAAATTATAGGATTGGGCGACACCGGAAAAATTGGGGTAAAAGCGTTGGTTATAAGCTCTGCCGACCAATTTTTGGAGGACAATTCCCATTTTTTCCTCTTCGATGCGGAACGGAGTGCCCTCTAAATACGCTTTGGTACTCGAAAAATACGTTGAGGCATAAATATGCTTAATGGCACTGGCTAATTGTTGGTAACGGACTTCGCTATCGGGGTGATTGTTCGGCAACATGTAGGTTGTATAAATGCCGGCAAAGGGTTGGTAGCGTGAATCTTCCAACAAACTGGATGAGCGCACTGCCAGCGGTTTGTTAATTTGTTCAATGACAATACGGAGTGCTTTTTCGAGGTCTTCAGGTAATTTTGCATCTTCAAAACGGGCTAAGATCAGGTTATTGCTGTTCTCTTCGATAGCAAACGTTTTGAGTTTATTTTCTTCTAAAAATTTATCAAACTGGTCGGTGGCAATCACGACGGTGGCGGGCACAAAAATATGGACGTTTTCAAACAATTGTTGCATTCGCTGGCGGTTAAAGATCGCCGACAAATAGGCAAGGCTACGGGCTTTCCCCCCAATGGAACCGTTACCGATCTTGAAGAATCCGCGTTCGGTATCAAAACGATCTTTTATAAACGCACTAATGGCGGCATCGTGCTTTTCAGACCGGGTTTGGCGCATGAGTTTTAATAGATATTGGCGCATTTCTTCAATATCATCAAAATCTTCCATACGCTGGGGACGGAGTTGTTCCGCTAATGTAAATTCCCCCCGAGCGAAGAACCAGTGAGAAAAGTGGTTATGGCGTGCATGGTATTCAATGGACTCGAGCGGCATCTCGGCAAACGTTTTAATCATGCTGTCCATATCTTCGGCACGGCCAACCTCCTCCCCTCGTGGAGAACGGAAAACAAAATCCCCAAACCCGAAGTTCTGTTGTAAAAAGCGGCTGATTTTTTTGAGCAACTCCGGTGAATTTTTGTTGATAAATGCCACGTTCAGCCGTCGGGCATGGGTTTCATTATCCGGTTCGGCGGATTGGAGTGCCACTGGAATATAGGGGTTTACCCGGCGAATTTCTTCAATTAATTTTAGACCGGCTTCCGGGTGTTTTTTACCATTCTTCGGGAAATTGATGTCCGAGATGACCCCCAACAGATTAAATTCGTATTTTTGAAAAAGCTCGATGGCTTCTTCATACGTTTTTGCCAGCAGAATTTTGGGACGAACTCGCATTTGGAGCAATTTTTCCAATTCATTCGCTCCCGATTGGATCAACGCCCGGGTTTGTTTAAACACTTCATTATAGATCATGGGGAGAAACAGCGAATAGTACCGTACCGAGTCTTCCACAACGATGATAACCCGAACTTTTCCTTTTTCGAGGTCGTTATCAATATTCTGGCGATCTTCAAAGTGCTTGAAAACAGTTAAAAAGATTGCGGAGTCCCCCGACCAAAAAAATACCTGATCGACCTTCTGCAACCCTCCAGACTTGTGGTAACGGTCATATTCCGCGATGGTGGAAATCATCATCACAATCGGTAATTTCGGATATTTTTCCTTCAATTTTTGGCTGAATGTGCCGGGGTCCACGTCTTCGACTTGTCCCATCATGATAACCAAATCGAACTGTTGGCGGGTGTCGTCATGGTGGTGCAACTTATGGAAGGCTTCTTTACCACTACCGGCGTGGATGATACGGGGTACGGCAAAGCGGAAATTCATATTGAGGTAAACCGCCATGATCCGCTCATTCAGTTGCCCATCTTCCTCCAGCACAAAATAGTCATAAGGGCTGGAGACCAGTAGGATCGTCTGAATGCGGTTTGGCATTAAATCGTGAACGATTTGAAAAGGCGGTTGGTAGGTGAGGTTGTGCCTTTGCTGGCGTTGGATATTCTGAAGGATATTTTGCCGGACACTATCGATCAATTTTCGGATGTTGAGCGGCTTTTGGAGTATGTCATCGACTAGCCCGTACAGATTTTCTTTAGCCTCTTGTACTTTGTGCTCTGTCGCAATGCAGATCGTAGCTATCGTTTTTTTGAAGCGGCGTTGAACAATCTCAAATAGTTCCCGGCCGGTCATATCCGGGAGTAGATAATCTGCAATAATGAGGTCATATTTCGTTGTATCAAGATAATCGAATCCATCTTTTCCGGTAGTAACTAGCGTTATATCAAACCCGCCGCCTGCCAGTGTTCGCTTCAGGAGTTCGCCGGCTTCGTGGTCGTCTTCAATGATGAGCAATTTTGCCGAAATCGGATGCATACGGTTGCCTTTTTCTACCGGTTAGTATGCCCAATCCAGCCCTACGGTCACCCGAAAGCGCTCTTGAGGCAATTCCGGTGATCCGGATCGACTGGTGGTTTTGATGTCTGCCCATTGGGTATCAAACAGGTTATCGATTCTTAGATTTGCTCCGATCTGGTGCCAAATATTTTCGGCACGAAAATAAAAATTAGCAATGAACACGTCATCCATTTTGCCATCGGGATAAAGTACATTACCCGTGTTCGTTTTTCGGTCGAGCAAGCCAAAACCTTGCACATCCAGATAGTACCGTTCCCGGAACTTGGCGCTCACACCGAAAGTTGTCTTGATATGGGATAAAAAGACCAAATCAGCTTTTTCGGCAGCATCATTGGCTTTGGTATATCCATCCAGATACGCGAAGGTCGCGTAAGCATCCCAATTCTGACCTAACGCAAATTTTGCCAGTACTTCAGTGCCATAATATTGGGCACTGCCTACGTTCTGATATTGCCGGACATTCACGGTATCCGTTCCGGAAATGTATTTATCACCGGTGTTCACAAAAACAATATTGTTTTCCACTTGGGTGATAAAACCTCGTGCCTCAAAGGTGGTACGGGATAACGGTTGGAAATTCAAGACCACCTCGTAATTGTCGTAGGTTTGGGGGTCTAAGTTGGTATTGGGGATTTGGTAGCGACTGCCCGGAACGTATGTCGTACGGAACATGGTGTTGGGGGCTGGGGTAAAATAGGCACTACCATAAATCAGGCGGGCACTAAACCTCGGTAGTATTTTCGCGTAAATGCTGGCACGCGGGTTGACCGTCCAGCCAAAGGTAGTGAAGTAATCGACACGAGTGCCCAAATTGAGTTTAATCCGGTTTTCAAAATGACTGGTTTCCAGTTGCAGAAACCCTCCCCCGTTACGAATTTGATAATAGGTGAGTGCCTCATTATTACTAATGGGGTCGCCTAAAATTTCAATGCCCTCTTCATTGTATTCCGATTTATAATCTTTGGGAACCGTTCCCAGATTTTGGGCTTCCAAGCCCATCAGAACCAGCGTGTTTTCGCTAGGTGCGTAGCTGAGTTCTTCGACAAAGTGAATGCGATCCCCACTTTCGCGATAATGTTTAGATGTATTGTAGCGGGGAGACGCGGGGTCTGCATCCGAGGTATAATAAAAATTATAGCGATTTTGGTAATAATGATACGATAACCGGGTCGTTAAGCTGATCTGGTTACTAAATGGAAATTTATTCTCTACATAGACGAGTAATTCGTCATTGGAGGTACCGGCATGTTCGTTAGCCGCGAAGTTTGCCGGGTCAAGTCGCAAACCACCTTTACTATCCCGCGTCCAGACATTTAACCCCAGCGTATTGTTTTCCGCTTGAATTTTGCTCGAAAAACTATAGCTGGTGAGCGGGTTGGTGTATTCCGGTTTGTAAGCATCGGCCACACCGGGGGGATAGATCAATTCATTGGTGTATTGGTCATTCAAATAGTCCCACCAATCGCGATCATCATCATTTTGGTGGTAGGCGGAAAAGGCGAAATTGATTGCCAAATCATTGATGTGCCGTTGTCCGAAAACTTGTGTCCCGATGGTTTCCTGAGAGCCACCAAACATCGATATTTGGTACATGTTCAGGCTGTTGATCGGACTTTTGGTGATAATATTGATGATCCCCGCCGCGGCATCTGCCCCGTAAAGTGCCGAACTGGGACCCATCAACACTTCGATCCGTTCCACATGTTTCAGGGGATACGCATAACCGAAATGCGGGTCTTCTGATGTCGCCGGATTGGCACGAATTCCATCGATTAGCAAGATAAAGTTATCCAGACCCCGTAACTCTGCTTGAAGGTAGTACTGGGGACCACCCGCCACATGGAGCTCCATTCCGGGGATAAAACGCAATACTTCACTTAAAAAGCGGTAACCATGCTGTTGAATTTCATCGTAGGTGATGACAAAAACAGATGCCGGGGTTTCACTAAGCTTTTGCATCCGTTTGGAAGCGGTGCTAACCAACTCGTCTGTAAAGAACATATCTTCGGTCATCAATAATTCATCGTCAAGGTTTCCCCATTCCTCTTGTGCTTCACCAGCGACAACCAGCAAAGCCATTAAGATCATACCAACCAAAATGGTCTGTTTTGTAATCATGCGACCCCCTATAGCATTATGGTGTGAAATGAAGGCATTTCTTCCGGCATTCGCGGTCTCTCCGTACTTGTGCCCGTCTTGAATGCGCTTAAACCTGAATAACATAAAAAAAGAAAAATGTCAATCCATTTTATCAGATGGATAGCACCGGGTTGCCGTGCTACCCGGATTCAATAAAAAGCTTGAATCCATCCCGTTTTTGACGTATAATACAAGTCTATCTAAACGAAAGACATGAAATTCAATCTGAATAGACGCCCTTTTGGTTTGCCAGAGGCACTATTTTTCATTTTAGAAGTTAGGTGATATTTATGACGACGCGCTTTTCAGAAGTGAGAGTCGATCCGGTACCATGGCTTTTGGAGAATGCCGGACCGGTCATCCGGTATCGGACACTGGTTGATATTTTGGAAAAACCGCTGGATGACCCAGAAGTCCAGAAAGCCCGTCAGGCGATCTTAAAAACGAAACATGCCAAGGAAGTCTTGGATAATATTGGTGATGATGGGAGTTGGTTCGGCCGGTTGGTGGAAGGGAGTTCGCATAACGGTGCATGTACGGAGACGATGTTTCCCCGAATGTTGGAATTGGGATTTCTGCCCGGTGATGAGGTGGTGGAACGTGCCGCAACATTCCAGTGGCATCTTTTGGAACAGGGTATGGAAGCAGATACCAAAGAATTTAACCATCATGACCAACAAACCTACGCCTATAAGCACATCACATTTTTACCGGCATCGTATTTAGCCCGAATTGGGTATCAGGATGACCCCCGGGTAACCGAAGTGTTTGATAAGCTACATGCGGGATTGGTAGAATTTTTCGAGAATGATTTGCAACATAATTTATGGGAACGAAAAAAAAATGTCCTGCTGATTAAAGAAGATAGCCTCTGGTTGCACGATTCCTTTATCCTACCAGATTTATACTACTTGGAAACCTTTGCCTACCATCCCACGCTGAAAACCACCCCCAAATGGAAACCCATTTTCAAAAAATGTATGGAGTGGTGGCTGGAAGGTGGTCGTCCACAAGGTTTAGGCTCGTTTGTGTGGGAACGAACGAATATTGTGCATGGGAATAACGTCAATTTTCATACGTTAGAGGTGGCGCAATCCTACCAAATGACCCGCCATTACTTGATCAAAATGGAACAAGCCCTGCGGACAGGCTTTGCCGCCGAGTTTGATTATTTCCAGACGGAAATCTTAAAGCTCGCCGCTTTACAACATCCGGAAGGGTTTTGGGAATTGAATGGGATGACCAATAGCCCGCAACAACTGGAATATCAATATATCCCATTGGAAGATAAGTGGAAAGGCTCTGCCCGAGAAGTGGATGTGACCTTTCGGGTCGTGCAGATTCTGAAGCACTTTGAACGCTCGATCACCGCTTGATTTGTCACGAAATGGATCTTTCGACGCTTCGTCAGCAAAACATCCATATCGTGGGGGCAACCAGTGCCGAAGGTAGCGCCATTTTGGATTTTTTACTCGATCACGGCTGTGAATGCCTTACCGCGCACGATGTCTGTGCTCCGCGTGAAATCCATCGCCATTACCGCCTGACCCACCTCACACAACCGGTTAAAGCGGTCAATGCAACTATCCGGCGATGGAAATCTGCAGTTACGCTCTGTCATGCGGATGATTATCTGAAGGGAATCGAACATGCAGACCTGATTTTTGTGACGCAGGCATGGTTCAAATATCCACCGAATTTCCCGAAATTACCCGAAGTGCGGCAACAAGGTATCCCTTTTCGAACGATTACCCAACTCTATTTTGAATTGTTTCCCGGCACCATCATCGGCATTACCGGTACCAACGGTAAATCCACGACCACGGCTCTGGTCGCCCAGATACTGGAACAGGAAGCCCGTCTTACCGGGACGTTTCGGGTATTGCATAGTGGTAACGAGCGCCATGTTTCCCAAGTACTGGATCAGTTGGAGCACTGCTCACCAGCAGATGTACTGGTCTTGGAAATCAGTAACCGGCAATTGATCGAACTGGATCGCGCTCCCCATATTGCCACCATCACCAACATCACTCCCGATCATCTGGATGACCACCCCTCGTTTGCGGATTATGTCCAGATCAAGACCAAGATGTTCCGCCTGCAAACCCCAGATGATGTGGCAATTTTGAATCGAGACCATGAATTGACCCGACAAATACAATCCGTGGTAACTGCCAAACGGGTGTTGACGTACAGTTTTAAGGGCGATCCCGCCGCAGAAGCGATATATCGGGATGACCACTTGTGGTGGCGCCAACCGGATGGCGACTTTCAACCGATCTGTCACCGCTCGGAATTCCCGTTGCGAGGTAATCATAATATTGAAAATGCACTGGCGGCAATATTGACGACAAAAGCGTTTGGTGCTCGGTCGGAAGCGATTCAGTCGGCATTGCAATCCTTTCGAGGATTGCCCTATCGCACGGAAGTGGTCGCTACATTGGATGGAGTGGAATACATCAATGATGTGAAAAGTACCACACCTGCCGCCACGATTGCGGCACTTCAATCCCTCTCCCAACCCGTTATTTTGATTGCCGGCGGAGGAGGTAAAGGGGATTTAGATTATCAGCCCTTAGCACATCAGATTTCCCAACACGTTAAAGCACTTATTTTGCTGTCAGGTGAGGGTGCTACTGCCATTGCGGCGGCTATGGCAGGTCTTGATACCCCGCTGTATTACCAACAGACGCTAGAACAAGCCATTTTGCAGGCAAAAACCTTGGCTGTGGCGGGTGATGTGGTACTTCTCTCACCAGCATGTCCTTATTTTTCCAGCACTTTTGGTGCATCACCCCGCGGCGGTTTCACCCAACTGATCGAGGAGTTACAACAAAACCATGCATGAATTTTTAACAGCACGTTGCCCGCTATGTGGGGCGGAAATCGAAATTCCACAAGATACGGATTTTGGCGAACTTTATGAGTGTGACGTATGTGGTGCTGAAGTTGAAGTGGTTGAACTAGACCCCCTAGAACTCCAACCGGTGACTGAAATTGAAAAATGAGGGATTCTTCTCCCACTCCGGAACTGCCGCACGTGGCAAGTTGCCATACGGTATGGCGGTATGCGCCATTGTACCGAAAACCTCCGGCTTCAAACTATCACTTAACATTAGCAGAAGGAAATACGCCGTGTCTGGAAATGCCGTTACTGGCGGATCGGCTAGGTTTAACGGCTTTATTTTTTAAACGTGAAGACCTGAATCCAACCGGCTCGCATAAAGATCGTAGTTTGGCGTTTCAGGTATCGACCTATTGGGAGCAAGGCTGTTCCCGTTTGCTAATTTCATCCAGTGGAAATGCGGGTGTTTCGGCTTCGGCGTATGCCGCACTGGCAGGGATTTCCATGTATGTGTTTGTCTCTCCCCAAACGCCCCGTCACAAACTGGAACGGATTCACCGCTATGGTGGTCACATAATTGCATCGTCGAGAGCGATCAGCTTTGCCAAGCATATTTCCCGGCAATTGGAGATTCCAAATCTTCGTCCATCGACCAATCCACGCTCTATTGAGGGTTTTCAGTCGATTGGATGGGAACTTTTTGAACAATTGGGCACCGTAGATTCTATTTTTACGTATGTCAGTAGCGCCAGTTCGTTAATCGGGATCGGGCGTGCATTTCAACGCTTAAAAGATGAGTTTCATCTACTGGAGAGCGTGCCGCAGCTACATGCGGTCCAATCCGGTTTGGGAACCAGCATTGCCGCCCATTTTGTACCCCAAAAGCAAGATTTACCGATGCAGCGGAGTGTGGTCGGTGATTTAGGGGCAAAAAAAACAGCATTAGCCGATGAGGCGATCCGGTTGATTACGGCTACCGGCGGGTCGGGGTGGATTGTCTCCGATGCCGATATTTTAGCCGCCCGCCACGTGTTGGGGAGGCAATACGGGATTGAAACTTCCAGCGAAGGGTGCGCGGCTTTTGCCGCCCTACAACACGCGAGCCAAACACGCCAGTTAGGGCGTGTGGTGGTCCTCCTCACCGGACATGGTTCGCAATGGGAGATGACCTCCCCAGAACTGGATCAATTACCCGTTTTAAATACGTTTTCCGAAATTGCCACTTATATTGAACGCCACCCCGCCTAGAATGTGATCTGTATGGATAACCCGTTTACCGATTATCTCCGCCGTTTCAAAGACTACATCAGCATTGAAAAAGGTCTTGCCGATAATAGTATTGAAGCCTATGATCGAGACCTGACACGTTATTTACATCACTTAGATGACCTTAACCTTACCCATTTGGAACAGATTACCCATGATCACATCACCCAATTGCTGATGCAACTGCATGAAATGGGGTTATCTCATGCCAGTATTGCCCGGAATATTTCCGCCCTGCGCCAATTTCATCAATTTTTGGTTGCCGAGGGCGAGACCGAAAATGACCCCACGGAACTGCTGCGCAATCCACAAATTGGGCGAAAAATTCCGGTAGTTCTTACGATGGAAGAGGTCGAACGGTTGCTTTCTAGCCCCGATACCCGTACCACCCTAGGGATGCGAGACCAAGCGATGCTGGAATTTATGTATGCGACCGGTGTCCGGGTTTCCGAATTGATTGCCTTTAATATTCGTGATTTTTATCCAGATGATGGGTTTGTTCGTGTTTTTGGAAAGGGGTCTAAAGAGCGGATTATCCCGATTGGTTCCAAAGCGATAGAAAGTACCCAAACCTACATCGCCGTCGCACGAGAGGTTCTCCGCCGGAGTAAACCCACGGAAACGCTTTTTTTGAATTGGCACGGGCGCCCCCTCAGCCGGATGGGCTTTTGGAAAATCCTGCAAAAACATGTGGAAGGGGCAAATATTAAAAAAGATATTAGCCCGCATACCTTGCGCCATACCTTCGCAACCCATCTATTGGAAGGTGGGGCGGACTTACGCGCCGTGCAGGAGATGCTGGGACACCGAACGATTGTAACCACCCAAATTTACACTAAAATTGACCGTCAATTTTTGCTGGAAACCCACCGTCACTACCACCCACGGGGATGAATTCACCCCGCCACTTTCAGGTGAATTATGCAGTATCGTTTCAAGGACATTCCCATGCGGATCAAATTATTGCTCGCGTTTGGGATGATCGTGTTACTGCCAGTACTGATTGTAACTTGGTTTGCCATCGGTCAGATTACCAGCAAAATTGAAGATAGCCTCCAAAATCGGGTCAATGAATCTCTCGATGTCGCCCTCAACGCGTACACGCAATTTCGGGATCGGGCGTTGGAAAACGCCAAAATTCTGGCAGAGTTGCGTACCCTCCAAAATTATATCAATCATTATGATACGGAAGCAATGAATCTTATCCAATTGGTGGAAATTAAACGCGACCAGTTTGATGCGATTACCCTCGAAATCGCCGATGCAAGAGGGGATATTCTCTATCGGAGTTACGAAGCTATTCCGGACCGGCGCGAGTATTTATATGACTCCCAAGACCCAACGATTTTGCGTGCCATACAATATTCAGAAGGCATCTCGGTGCGAGCCTCCGAACATGGGATTTCGGTCAAAGGGGTGGTACCGGTACGAACATATGCAGACCCGTTTGGTGTGATTTTGTTGGGGTATCTGCTGGATGATACCTTTGCCGACCAAATTCACCAAATTACAGGCACGGATGTCGGCATTCGGATTTATCTCAACTCGCGGGTGATCGCCGCAGCATTTGCCGCTACGGCAGCAGGGAGCCGGGAACAGATTCTTAAAGAGGTAAAATCACAAGCGGCACGACCTGAAATTACCCAACATGTTATTAAAGACGGTATTCGGAATTGGAGTTACCGCGAAACCATTCGAGGAAATGAATATCAAACAGCTTTTGCCCCTATCAGCGGTGATAATGGCGAGATTATCGGCATGATTTCCGTGGCGATTCAACGCGATAATATTGATGCCATCAAACGCCTGTCAGCGATATTCTTATTTGTCGCCGCCATTGTGGCGTTGATTCTTGCCACACTCACTGCCTTTTTTATCTCGCGAGAAATTACAGTCCCGCTCCAACGCTTTGTGGAAGGCTCCCGCGCCATCTCCGCCGGAGATTTTACCCAACGGATCAACCTCCATTCCCGCGATGAAATTGGGGTTCTGGCAAACACTTTCAACCAGATGACCCAAGATTTATTTGACCAACGAGAACAATTGCGGAAGGCAAATCAACAATTGACCGAGTATGCCGCCCAATTAGAACAAACCAATTTAGAATTGACGGCCGCCAAACAACGCATCGAACGGTGGAATGAAGAATTAGAACAAACCGTTAAAGAACGTACCGAACAGTTAGAAATTTCCAACCGCGAATTGAAAAAACTGCATGAAATGCGCACCGAATTTTTAAACATGGCAACCCATGAACTGCGCACCCCCATTACCGCGATTAAAGGATATTCCGATTTTATGCTGATGGGAATGATGGGCGAAATTAACGATAAACAGCGCAAAGCCATTTCTGCCATCCGCGAAAGTGGAGAACGGCAACTCGCCCTCATCAACGATATGCTAGACCTCGCTAAAATTGAGGCAGGGCGAATCCAACTGGAAGTCGAACCGACGCCCCTGTGGGTGATCGCCGCCAATAATCTGCACATGATCCGCCCCTTAGCAGAAGAAAAGGGCATTACGCTGGAAAACCAAATCCCCCGTGATTTTCCAGACGTTTATGTGGATAAAGATAAACTAACACAGGTGTTTACCAACTTGCTCAGCAATGCCATCAAATATACGGATGATGGGGGGCGAGTGACCATCACCGCCAGTGTTATTTCGGAAGAGCATGTGCAAGTTTCTGTCTCGGATACGGGTGTCGGTATCCCACCGGAAGATTTACCGAAAGTGTTTGAAAAGTTTACCAAAATTTCCAACCAACCCACCCGCAATGAAAAAGGCACCGGTTTGGGTCTGCCGATTGTCAAATTGATCGTAGAGGCACACGGGGGCGAAATTTGGGTTGAAAGTGAACTCAACAAAGGAACATCCTTCTCTTTTACCATTCCTATCTTTCAATATGAAGCGCAATTGAAAGAACAAGCCCAACGTATCGAACGATCATTAACTTCCACATGATGCCCACTTCCGCATTTCTTCAATCTCTGGGGATTACGCGACCCACTGCCATACTGGATGCCGTTCAAGCCCGGCAAAATATCCGGCACATGGCACAAAAAGCCGCTCAAGCAAACATCCGGTTCCGCCCCCATTTCAAAACCCACCAGTCCGCTGAGATCGGGCAATGGTTTCAAACCGAAGGCGTTACGACGATCACGGTCTCATCGTTTTCAATGGCGCATTATTTTGTGGAGCACGGCTGGCAGGATATTACCGTCGCCTTTCCGGTCAATGTGCGGGAGATGGATGCGATCAACCGGTTGGCTTCCCAGATTCAATTAGGCGTGTTGGTGGAATCCCTCGCCACGATAGATGCGTTGCAACGAGGCATCCAGCATCCGGTACAGGTCTGGTTGGAAATTGATACCGGTTATCATCGAACCGGTCTGGTGTGGGATGATGGAGACCGGATTTTGTCTCTTGTGCGGCATCTGGATTCGGTGGAACATCTTGAGTTTACCGGAATTTTAACCCATACGGGACAGACGTATTATGCGCGTTCCCGTGCCGAAATCCAGTATCTTTATCAGGAAACTACCGGGCGGATGCAGTCCATTCAGGATCGACTCCAACAAGCCGGTTTTTCTTGCCAAATTTCCATTGGAGATACCCCTTCATGTGCTGTTGCCGGCTCATTCGCCGGAATAGATGAAATTCGACCGGGAAATTTTGTGTTTTACGACCAGATGATGTACCAAATTGGTGCTTGCCGTCCCGATCAATTGGCTTTAGCGGTGGCGTGTCCGGTGGTGGGGGTGTATCCTGAGCGAGGTCAGATAGTGGTGTATGGGGGTGCCGTCCATCTTTCCAAAGAGGCTCTGGTAGAAACCAGTGGACGGGCCGTGTTCGGATATTTGCAGGAGATTGAAAACGGTCGTTTGGGGCGGATCGCCTATGATGCGCCGGTGATTTCGCTCTCACAAGAACATGGAATCATCGACGTACCCCCGGCTATGGAGCGAAAGGTCACGGTCGGGGATATTGTTTTGATTTCGCCGGTGCATTCCTGCTTGACCGCCAACCTGTACCCCTTTTATTTGACCTTAACGGGGGAAAACATTAGCCGAATACGGTAACTTTGACCACATATATGATGTATAATACCAGTAAAAACAGTGCCTTAGGATGGCTCAATCGCCAATTCCACCGGAGTAACGGCAGTAGCAAGAGGCTAAATACCAGCATGACGGGTATGTCCCATACGAGGGACATCTGTTCCACCGGAATGGGTTTGATTATGGCGACAGTGCCCATGACAAAGGTTGTGTTGAAAATATTACTCCCCACAATATTCCCAATGCCAATATCGGTTTCCCCCTTGATGATGGCGTATAATGACGTCGCCAGTTCGGGTAATGAGGTTCCCACAGCCACTAATGTTAGCCCGATGATCAATTGAGGCACTCCCAACATTTCTGCAATGTTCACCGCACCGGTGACCAGCCCCTGTCCTCCCGCGGTTAGTGCCAACAACCCCAAAATTACGATTATGATGTCCCGCAGGATGTTGGTTGAAGCGCCTTCGGGTACTTCGCCAGTTAAAGCTTTTGGTGGCTCTTTAAAGCAAAAGATGATAAATCCGGTAAAGATCACCAGCAGGATTACACCCGCCCGTAGACCCAAGATTCCATTCCATGCCAGTGCCCACATGACCAGCCCAGAGAATAGAATCAGAGGTATATCGATAAAAATCAGGCGACGTTCGACGCCCATGACCCGGATCAGACCGGCAAACCCTAGTATCAGTCCAATGTTAGCGATGTTACTGCCTACGACGTTTCCGAGCGTGATCGCCGTTGAACCCCGCAATGCCGCGAGTAAACAGACGACTAACTCCGGTGCAGATGTGCCAAATGCCACTAATGTTAAACCAATAACCAGTGGCGAAACGCCAAACCGGATCGCAATGCGGGAAGACCCCCCCACAAGCCACTCCGAACCAAAATACAATCCCACCACACCCAATAATACCCATAAAATTGATGTAATCATCGATTTCTCTCTGCGTTTAGAGTTTATATACTCCGGGAAAAATGAGCCTTCACGTTAAGCGGAATCCGAGTTGCTGTCAATAGCTTTTTGACGGGGGCGAATATGCTTGACTTCTATCGATAGAGCCATTAACATACGGAACAATACCCTCAGGGTTTGAGGGAAATTGTTCAATACTAACGCACTTATAATAAACAGTTTAAAGGAGGTTATCATGAAAGATCAATTGATCGAAATTATGCCCGAATTTCTGCAAATTAAAGATGAAGATGTTCGGAATAAAACCCTTGCCGTCTGGGAAGAAGCCCTGACCACCAAAGGGTGGACGATAGAAACCTTGCAACGAATGCCATTCACCTTGCTAGCAGATAATGTTCAAGTCAGTTTTATCGAACATGTGCGGGTGGTCTGCCAGATGTGTATCGCCATTAAAGATGTGTTGGTTAAAAATTATGATCATGCCGAGATTAATTCAGACCATCTCATCGCCGGAGCCATGCTGGCGGATGTGGGCAAAGTTTGGGAAAATGATGAGGTTGGTGGCAAATTTGTGAAAAGTTTACACGGAAAATACCTGCGCCACCCGTTTACCGGTGTCATGCTGGCGCACAAACATGGTTTACCCGACCCGGTGTTGCACGTCATCGCTGTTCACTCCAAAGAGGGGGATGGCTTCAAACGGACGCCGGAAGCGATCATCTTCCACCATGCCGATTTTGTGGATTTCGATTTAGTTCGGTAAGACCCGGAACCCCAAAACCCGAAATTTAACCCGCAACGATAAACGATAGTTTGAGCGAATTTGAGGTCATTTAGCCATGTGTGGACGGTTTGTGCGGAAAAGCCGGATTGATGAGATTGTGTGGGCATTTGCCGTCGATGAAGTCGCTGCAGATGTAGCTCCCAGCTATAATATCGCTCCGACTCAGGACGTTGTAGCCCTCATCGCCGCCAACGGTAAGCGGCGTTTGGGCGCGTTGCGGTGGGGATTGATCCCGTTTTGGGCAAAAGAGGTTGCTACGGGTAACAAGATGATCAATGCCCGTGCTGAAAGCGTGATGGAAAAAGTCAGTTTTCGGAAGCCGTTCCTCCACCAACGGTGCTTGATTGTTGCCAATGGATTTTATGAGTGGAAACGGTCTGGAACGACCAAAGTGCCGGTGTATATCCGGCTTAAATCGGATATGCCGTTTGCCTTCGCCGGACTGTACGACACGTGGACCTCTCCGGCAGGGGAGCGCATTAGCAGTTGCACGATTCTCACAACTGGAGCAAATGAATTGCTCCGGGATGTTCACCACCGGATGCCCGTTATTCTGAATGAGACCGCTCAAGAAATCTGGTTAGACCGTACCATGAAAGACCCCGCCCCGTTACAATCCGTGCTCCAGCCGTATCCCCCGGATCAAATGGAGTTGTTTGAGGTCTCAACGCGGGTCAATTCGGTCAAAAATGATGATGCCGGCTTGATTGAACCGGTATCCTAAAGGGTGCTCATGTCGAAGCTCATAATACCCCTATGGATCTGTTGTTTTTTAGTGTTTCCAAAGATTACCCCAGCAGAAGTGGTGACATACCGTGATGTCACCGGGGTCGAAGTCGGTTGGTATGATGCCAGCTATGCCCTCGTGATCACCCTGAGTGATTATCAATATGCTTGGGGTGACTTGGATTTTTTAAACGAAGATGCCAATCGGGTTGCCGGAGCCCTAATGGAACAGGGGTTTGAGGTCGTGCGGGTGAATAACCCAGACCATCACGCGCTAACAGCGGAAATTCAGCAGTTTTTTGATATTTACGGGCAACAGCGTTACAGCCGGTTGGTGGTTTACATTGCCGGACATGGTTACACTCTAGGTGAAATGGGCTATATTGTGCCGGTAGATACCCCTTTGCCGCAAACAGACCCTACCGGATTTTTAGCAACGGCTCTGGAAATTAAGCAATTGCAACACATTGCCAACCAAGCTCCTGCCAACCATGTGTTGTGTCTGATTGATGGCGATCTTTCGCCTACACGGCTCGATCTAAATCCCGGGATGGTGCGCCCGCTCAGTTTTACCACCAGTGAACCCGTACGGCAATTTATCATTTCCGGTAGTGATCATCAAAATCAGTGGAATCGCAGTATGATAGCCGACCAATTTGCCAAAATATTGTACGGAAAAGCCGGCGAGATCGGTAAAGACGGGTATCTGACGGGCGCGGAGATTGGGTTTTATTTACAACAACGCATCGCGCTGTTTTCCGCAGGTTCGCAACGGCTTATTTTTGGGCAAACCGGTGCGGGTGATGTGGTTTTTACCACGACCCCAAGTCTATCCTACATTTTAGCCACCCAACGGGCATTGATGCGAAATGAGTTTTATCTAAATCTGATCGATGTGACTCGTACGGATGACCCGTATAGTTGGCAGTTGCTCACCCGGCGCTATATGCGGCAACCGTTAGCCCCGCTGAAAGAATCCGAGGAAACGCGGAAAAAGAAAGCAGAACAGACGGGTAAAAGTGTATTTGGTGAGGAATATGATTTTTAAATAGTCTGTTTATAGGGGGTATCGAAGGACTCTCGATACCCGTTTTGTTTGAGGTTAATGTAACAATATCTAACTTATTTAGGAGGATTTATCATGGCTCAATATAAAATTGCATGGTTGCCCGGTGATGGCGTGGGGAACGAGGTCATGGAGGCAGCAAAAATCGTACTGGATGCCCTAAAATTCGATGCCGAGTATATTCATGGTGACATCGGTTGGGAATTTTGGTGCAATGAGGGCGATCCCCTCCCCCAACGTACAATTGAAGTATTACATAATACCGATTGTGCCCTTTTCGGCGCGATTACATCCAAACCGAAAGAAGAAGCCGCTAAAGAACTCATTCCGGAATTGCAGGATAAAGGATATGTCTATTTTAGCCCGATTGTACGCCTGCGTCAGGAATTTAATCTCCACACGAATTTGCGCCCCTGTAAAGCGTATCCCGGCAATCCTTTGAATTACAAGGAAGGTATTGATTTGGTCATCTTCCGTGAAAATACGGAAGGAATGTATGGCGGGGTTGAGTTTCACCCGATTCCGCAACACGTTTTTGATGCGCTCTGTACCCATCCCAAAATGAAAAAATTTGGCGAAAAAGGGCTAGAGAATCTGGCACTGAGTACCCGCATTATGTCCCGGCAAGGGTGTGAAAATATCGTGCGGCAAGCGTTTGAATATGCCAAAAAACACAATCGCAAATCCGTGACGGTGGTCGATAAACCGAATGTGATCCGCGAAACCGGCGGGTTGATGATCCGTACTGCTCGCGAAGTTGCAAAAGATTACCCCGACATCCCACTGTGGGAAACCAACATTGATGCCCAATGTATGTGGCTGGTAAAAAACCCGCTGGATTATGATGTGCTGGTTGCCGAGAATATGTTTGGTGATATTCTTTCTGATTTGGCAGCGCAATTGGTCGGTGGCTTGGGGTTTGCCTGTGCGGGGAATATCGGTGATAATTACGCGGTATTTGAGCCTACACATGGCTCTGCACCCAAGTATTATGGACAGTACAAAGTCAATCCGATTGCGATGTTATTGACGACACGGCTCATGCTTGATTGGCTCAATGAGTTCGATATGGCAAACCGGCTGGAAAATGCCATTGCCACTGTGATTGCCGAAGGGAAGGTTCGGACGTACGATATGGGCGGCTCGAATACCACACTGGAAATGGCGGAAGCGGTGGCTTCCAAATTGTAAAAAGGGTCGTTTTTAGACAACACCCGATGAGAAGACTCTTGTCGGGTGTTGTGTTTGCCGTTAATGTATGAATTCACCATTCCTATCGAAAAACGAAAATGAAAAACGCATATTCCTCGGATAAAATTATATTGGATGGCGAACACCTGACCCTGGAACAGGTCGTCGCGGTGGCTCGCCACTATGCCCCCGTTGAAATTGCCAAACTCGCCAAAGAACGCGTTCAGCAGTGCCGTAAATGGATTGATCAAATCGTGCAAGGTAAACTCACTGATGAAACCGGTAATGAACTGACGATCTATGGTATCAATACCGGTTTCGGGATTCTCGCTAAAACGAAGATTTCACGGGATCAACTGCAGCAATTGCAGCACAACCTGATCGTTAGCCATTGTGCCGGTGTGGGTAATCTTTTGCCGGTGGAAATCGTACGGGCAATGATGGTGCTACGTGCCAACACTTTGCTGAAAGGGCATTCTGGTATTCGGCTGAGTGTTATCGATTTATTGATCGATATGCTGAATCACCGTATCCACCCAGCAATTCCCGAAAAAGGGTCCGTTGGGGCAAGTGGCGACCTCGCCCCGCTTTCGCATTTGGCATTGGCACTGATGGGCGTTGAGGGTGGTAACGTCATTTTAGAAGAAGATGATCACGGGCGGATCACCAAAACAGGCGACGCTCGCCAAGCGTTGGAAAATGCAGGTTTAAAGCCGGTTACGTTGAAGGCAAAAGAAGGACTTGCCCTGAATAATGGCACGCAGATGTCAACGGCAATCGCGGCTTTGGCGGTGTACGATGCCGAAATGCTGGTCAAGCACGCCGAAATTGCCGGTGCGATGACACTTGAAGCGGTCTGTGGGATGTCACGGGCATTTGATGCGCGCGTTCATGCCTTGCGCCACTTTGCCGGGCAATCGATCACGGCACAAAATATCCGTAAGTTGACGGATGGGAGTTCCCTAGTGGATTTATACCCGCAAAAGGTGCAGGATGGCTACTCCATCCGCTGTATGCCGCAAGTCATTGGTGCGGTGCGCGATACGATTGCCCATGTCCGGCGCACACTGGAAGTCGAACTCAATGCCGCAACGGATAACCCGCTGATCTTTCCAGATGATCCACACTCGAATAAAGCCTTTTCTGCCGGCAATTTTCACGGTGAACCGGTGGCACTGGTCATGGATTTTTTAGGCATTGCTCTGGCAGAACTCGGTAGTATTTCGGAGCGTCGTATCTTCCGCCTGACCGATGCAAACCTCAATGAAGGCTTATCACAAATGTTAGTTGAGGATAGTGGGTTGGAAAACGGCTATATGATTGCCCAATACACCGCTGCGGGCTTGGTCTCGGAAAATAAATCTCTGGCTCATCCGGCATCGGTTGATTCCGTGCCCACATCTGCCAACCAAGAGGATCATGTGAGTATGAGTGCAATAGCGGCACGTCAGGCATGGTCTATCCTCAAAAACGCGCAAACGATTATCGCCATTGAGCTTTTATGCGCCACCCAAGCTTTGGATTTACGGTTGCGCTCGATTGCCACCGCCGAGATGGGTAAAGGCACAAAAATTGTCCACCAACTGTTGCGAGAGCATGTACCATTTTGGGACACGGATCGCATCATGGCATTTGATATTGAAACCGCCCTTAACTTACTAAGAACAAATGCGATCCTAACACGAGTATCGGATAAAATAGGAGGCTTAGGCTGATCCGATGGATGTTGTTGCAATTATTCCTGCTCGGTATGCTTCCACCCGATTTCCGGGCAAGCCCTTAGTGGAAATTGCGGGTAAACCGATGATCCAGCATGTGGTAGAGCGTACCCAAGCGTGCCCGTTGATTGAACACGTGATTGTTGCCACGGATGATACCCGAATTGAATCGGCGGTGCGTCAATTTGGTGGAGAGGTGATCCGTACCCGTGCCGATCACCCCTCCGGCACGGATCGGGTGGCTGAAGTGGCGGAAAACTGTGAGGCAGACATCATCGTTAATGTACAAGGCGATGAGCCGCTGATCGACCCGCAGGCGTTGGAAGCGGCGATTCAGCCGTTGATCGATCATCTACAGGTGATGATGTCCACGTTGGCAAGCCCGATTCGTACCGAAACCGAATTGCATAATCCAAATATTGTTAAAGTGGTGCTGGACATCAATCAGTTTGCCTTGTATTTTTCGCGGGCGCCAGTTCCCTACCCGCGTGATGGTTTTGCACCGGAACTGCAATCGTTTTACCGGCATATCGGGGTTTATGTGTACCGGCGTAAGTTTCTGTTAAATCTGACAAAATTCAACCCAACACCTCTTGAACAGACCGAAAAACTGGAACAATTGCGGGTGTTGGAAAACGGACACCAGATAAAGGTTGTTTTGACGGATTATGTGTCGATTGGTGTGGATACTCCTGAGGATTTAGCCCTAATTCACGCCCGGCTGGCTGGATGTGGAATAAATACCAGCGATAAGTAGCACTCACCAACTCATAAAACTCAACGAACTCATAAACTCCCAAACTCATAAAACTCAACGAACTCATAAACTCCCAAACTCATAAACTCTCCATGCCCTTGATTACACTTACGACGGATTTTGGTACACAAGATGCCTATGTTGCTTGCATGAAAGGGGTTATTTATGGCATCCAACCCCAAGCAATGATTGTGGACATCACTCACGAGATTCGTCCGCAGCACATCCGGGATGCTGCGTTTGTGCTGGTCACCGCAGTTGATTATTTCCCGGCAGGGACGGTGCATGTGGTTGTGGTGGACCCCGGAGTCGGATCCGCACGACGGGCAATTATTGCCCAGACAGGCGACGCCTATTTTGTCGCACCGGATAACGGGGTGCTCTCGTTGGTGTTGCAATCTGCACCGGATGCTCTCCTCTATGAAATTACGAACCCTGCGTATCAATTGCCTCATATCAGCAACACCTTCCACGGACGGGATATTTTTGCGCCGGTGGGAGCGCATCTGGCATCGGGAGTTTCTCCTGACATTATTGGCGAACCTATTGATGACCTTGTAACCTTTTTGCCACATTTGCCCCAGTATCAGGGTAATCAGCTCATTGGGGAAATCATTTATATTGATCATTTTGGGAATTGTATCAGCAACATTCAAGCGGATCAGCTCGATCCGGATCCGTGTTATCGGGTTATTATTGACGGGCAACTTCTTGAATTATATGATACTTATGCCGCCGTGAACTCTTTGCAACCGTTAGCGTTGATCGGTAGTAGCGGGTATCTGGAGATCGCGGTGCGAGATGGCAATGCCAGTAAAATATTATCTTTATCACTTGGCGCAAAAGTTGCCCTGAAGCCGGTCAACTGCACATCATAAACCGATTTTTTGGAGCGTATTTGGGGATGAAATATCATCATGTTTTCGGATTTTTAGCCGGGTTTGTTTTTAGCTTAATCCTGTTCACCGGTTGTGACGATAACGTGCCTTCCACGGGTTTGCCCAGCAACAACGCCACCGGCGATCCGGTTGTCGGGTGGGAGTTGTATTCTGGACAACGGGCAATTACGAACCCGGCGGCGCCTTATGCCTGCATCACGTGTCACGGTGGGGATACCTTACAAGTCTTGCCACCGGCACATTCGCTGAAAAATGTACGAAATCGGGGTATCTGGTGGGTCGGCTTGGACTCCGCAAGTGTGGTATTTTCGCTGCGGGAAGCCGTCAATGTCTGTTTGACTAATTGGATGCAGAGTGACCCGCTTCAAGCAGAGCAAGAGACGTGGGAGCATCTGGATGCGTATCTGGACTCGATCTCCACCGGCACCGGTGGATTTATCATCCATATTGATACGGATTCCATGAATATCGATCCCATTATCGCCGATCCCCATGACGGCGATTTGGCATACCGCGAAGCGTGTGAGCCGTGTCATGGGGATGTCATCACCGGTAATGGGGGTTATCTTCCGGCACCGCTAACACTAGAGGATTGGCTCCGGCGTGACCTGCTTACCGTCGTTCGTACCAGTGGATTGCCCGTAGAATTTGGACGCAGCGAACCCGTTTCTATGCTGAAAATGCCATTCATTGCTAGTAGCCGTCTCTCCAATGAAACAGTCAATACCATCCAAAGCTATGTGGCGGATACCCTTTACCGGTATGACCCTGACCATTATGAAACGTTGATCATGGAAAATCCGGCAGTGGGTAATACCGATCCTCAGACCACCCACAATTATGCCTGTGCTACCTGTCATGATCTAGAACCGCCTCCCAGCCGCGAAGACCCCACCCGGTTCATTTACCCCGGAGGCAATCTGCATAACGTGGCGGATAGCTCCGGCTGGTGGGTCTCCAATTTGTGGGATTTTGATCAAACTACCTTAAAAGGCGCAATCAATCTCTGTGTAGAAAAGTGGATGGCGGGCGATCCACTACCCAATTATAAAGCTTATGAAACCTATCTGAGGCATCTGACCAGTGATCTGGAAGCGTCGAATCCCTCCCCAAGTGAACGCTACTTGACTACGTTTACGGGTGCGGATGCGACCAATGGACGCCATATTTATGATCGATCGTGTGTGGGATGCCACGGAAGTGCGGAAGGGGACGCGATCCCGCCGTTACCAAATATACCAACGGCGCTTTTCACCGATTATAACACAATAGAAGCGTATCCGGCACTGGTACAATGGGTGCGTTATGCCGGAACGGGTTTAAGTGAGATGGCGGCGGTAAACCAAGCTGACATGCCCTACTATGGCGTACAAGTTCTCCGGGATGACGACTTGCGAGACCTAATTTATTATCTGGTACATGTCGTGAATGGGGGTCCCGAGCCGGAATAAAACACGGAAGATCAAAACCAATAAAAAGGGAGCCTTTTGGCTCCCTTTTTTAGTCTGCCTGCCGTTCATGCTCACGGCACCACCACCGCAGACCCCTCAAAATGACCCTGCCGTAAATCTTCCAGAGCTTTGCCCGTTTGATTCAGCGGGTAGGTGGTCACATTGGTCTGTACGGGGACTTGAGGGGCAAGTTGTAAAAATTCCACTCCATCTTGACGGGTGAGATTTGCCACAGACCGGATGGAGCGCTCCTGCCACAACATTTCATAAGGGAACGCCGGAATGTCGCTCATGTGGATGCCGGCACACACCACAACGCCGCCCGGTTTGATCGCCTGCAACGCTAATGGGACCAAATGACCCGCTGGGGCGAAGATGATTGCTGCGTCGAGGGAGACCGGGGGTGTCTCATCGGTACCGCCAGCCCACACGGCGCCTAAGGAGCGGGCAAATTTCTGGGATTTCCGGTCACCGGGACGGGTAAACGCCAACACGTCTTTCCCCTGATATACCGCAATTTGGCATAAAATGTGAGCGGCTGAACCAAAGCCATAAAACCCCAATACCTCTGCCGTGCCCGTAAAGCGGTATGCCCGGTACCCGATCAATCCGGCGCAAAGTAGAGGCGCGGCTTGAACATCCGGGTAACCCTCTGGAATGGGAAAACAAAACTGCTCGTTCGCAGTAGTGTATTCGGCGAATCCCCCCGGCCGGGTATATCCGGTAAAAACCGCATCTTCACATAAATTTTCTTGTCCCCTACGGCAAAACGGACAAGTATTACACGTTTTACCCAACCACGGTACCCCAACCCGATCCCCGGGAGAAAATCGGGTGACCGCCCTGCCGGTTTTTTCAACAATACCCACAATCTGGTGTCCTAAAACGAGGGGTAATTTTGGTTGGGTGAGTTCACCATCTAAAATGTGCAAATCTGTACGGCAAATTCCGCACGCCCGCACTTTTAGTAAAACTTCATTTTCAGCCGGTTCGGGGATTGGTATCTCCTCTAGTTGGAGGGGTTGACCAGCGCCGCGCAAAATTATGGCGTTCATGTGAAAAAATCCTTGCTTAGGGGTGGGGGATGCTATATACAAAGAACAGCTTTGTTTGTATTGTACCGCAACCCAGTTCATTTGTCAACGTCCATGAAAATCTTGTCCTCAATTCTGATCAGTGCCGTCTTGATCCATGCCGCGCTGACGCTTTACTATAGTTATCGTCATCCCCGCTTTGACCCCAATGATGCAACCGGCTTATTTTGGGCAGAATCTGCCTTGCAATACCATTATGCCCATCAAATTGCACAAGGACACGACCTCCCTGCCATCGACAAACGGGCGCAATATCCGGAAGGTTTAAATCTACAACAGGATTTGACCATTTTCATGGAATATGTGATCGGGTATGCCTACCGGCTTATTGGCTTCGGTGTACCGTTTCATGTATTTGCGGTCTGGTGGATGGCGTTTTTCGCTGCCCTTAACGTCGGGGTATTGGGGTTGTTGGTTTACCATCTAACAGGGAATCGATTGGCAACGGCGGTGGCAGTCTGGTTTTATGCGCTGAGTCCGGTGGCGTTTGCCCGAACCGTGGGGAATTTTTTGCGGGAAGATTTTGCTCTGCTCTTTTTCTTTGGGGGCGTTTTACTGTTGATGTTGGCATTATCCTCTTCCCCTCACCAACGACGGTATGCTGCCGGTGCGGGGGTAAGTTTTTTTATCTTGTTGAGTGCCTGGCATTTTGGACAGTTTGCCTTTTTGACCGTCATTGCCGGATTGGCGGGGTTACATTTGCTCAAACCGGGAGCATTACGCCTTTCCACCTTCCTCTGGATTTACGGATTCGCGCTTGCCGCTGGGCTCTTGATGCCTCCGCTGCGTGCCCGGTGGTTTGCGCTCTCCCTACCAATGGTGATCAGCTTGTCCCTGATCGGGACGTTGATCGCTCACGAAAAGAATCTAATGAGCCGCCGCCGTTGGACGATCCTTTTTCCCTTTGATTTAGCATTTTGGTTACTCGTCGCCAGTTTCTTTCGTAAAACGGAAGATTATGCCCATGTCACGCAATTGGCATGGAACAAACTTCGCTTTTTCCTGCAGAAACCCGCCGATCCTTCCCTGTTGCCCTATCACGCCCGCATTCTCTGGTTGGAGCCCTTCAACAGCCCTGTCGTTGGGGAAGCCCTGTACCAGTTCGGGCTGGTGCTCCCCCTGACACTTATGGCGTTGGTTCTGCTGATTCGCAACTGGCGTAACCTACCCACCTCCCAGCAGGGCATGATTTATTTGAGCCTGATTTATCTTGTCGCCGCGATTTTGATCGAACGGATGAATGTCTTTGCGATTTTCTTTTTCTGTGGGGGGATCGGCTTAATAGTGTCCCAGATGGGATATACCAAGCGATGGCAACCGGTATTATGGGGTGTCCTGATCTTCGCTTTGGGCTTTCAAAGCTGGGTCGCGCTGAATTATGACCGTCCGAATCCATTCCGAAACTGGACGACAACGCTAACTCCTCCTCGATTAGAAATCCCCAATTATCAGGCGGATACCCGCGATATGCTCCGTTGGATTCGCACGGAAACTCCGCAAACCTCCGTTTTTTTGAGCCGGTTTGCGGTGGGACCCTCGATCTATGTGTACGGTAACCGGGCGATCAATTTGCAACCCAAATTTGAGTCCGTCGGCATTCGGGAGAAGGTGCGCCGGTTTACAGAAGCGTTGTACCAGTCGGAAGCCGATTTTTACGCACTTTGCCAAGCATGGGGCACAACACATTTTATTTATGAAGCCGCTTTTACCTTGGATCGTTCGCCGGAATCGGTGCGTTATCTAGCAGACCGGCTTGATCTGCCCCTCGATTCGTTTGCATTTCAATGCCATTTTGCGGATCAAACCTTGACTTACTTTACCCCGGTTTATCAAAACTTTTATTTTAAGATTTTTGCGGTGTCGCCTCCGGATTCCATTGGCTCACCGCCGTTATTAACGCAACCGCTGTTCGACCCAAACCTATTTCAAATTGATTGGAACCGCCCGTTTTTTGATGATAGTCTCACCGATGATGTGATTTTTCGGATTCACCAAGCGACCGCGCACAACAATCGGGGTATGCAGTTCCGCCAACAAGGGCATTATCAGCAAGCACTTCAGGAGTTTCAAACGGCGATTCAAACACTGCCCACCTTGCCGGCGCCTTATTTTAATCTGATCCAGTTGTTTGCCGAACACCGCCAGACCAACCAGATTCCGCTGGTGTACCAGCGATTGATCCGGGGGCATCCTGATTTTGTCCCATTTCGCATTGAATTGGGGCAGTTTTGGCTACAACAGCAACAGTGGGAACAGGCGTTACAGGCATTTCAGGTGGCGCAGGCGCTTGATCCTCAAAATCCGTATGTTCAACGTCAGTTACGCTATATTGAAGCCCAACGGAAGGGGAGGTCTTCCGCCGATTAGAATTTTCTTGAAATTTCATCAGGGATCGTGTATAGTTTCAAAAGCATTCCAAATCTGTCCTCCTCTTTACTTTCATGAATTTATAATGTGATGGTCCGACGAAAAATTAGAATTCAATCCTATTTAAAGATGAAAAAACGCGGTGAAAAGATCAGTATGCTGACGGCATACGATTATCAAACCGCATTACTGCTGGATGCGGCGGAAATTGATGGTATTCTTATCGGTGATTCTGTCGCCAACGTAGTTTGTGGGGAGAGTACCACCCTGACCGCCACGCTGGATCAGATGATTTATCATGCCACCGCCGTCTGTAAGGCGGTGAAGTATGCCTTGACCGTCATTGATATGCCGTTTATGTCGTATCAAGTGAGTGTGGAAGAGGCGGTGCGAAATTGCGGGCGAGCATTGAAGGAAAGTGGGGTAGAGGCGGTCAAAATTGAGGGACCTCGTCCAGAGACTGTTGCCGCTATCACCCAAGCCGGGATTCCAGTCATGGGGCATTTGGGGTTTGTGGCACAATCGATTCACCAACTCAGTGGGCCAAAAGTGCAAGCCAAATCGGAAGCGGCAGGTGAACGTCTATTGCAAGATGCCCGTGATCTGGAAGCCGCCGGCTGTTTTGCGATTGTGTTGGAAATGGTGCCGGCAAACGTCGCCCGGCATGTCAGTGAAAACTTAACGATCCCGACGATTGGCATCGGTGCGGGCGTCCATTGCGACGGGCAAATTTTGGTTATTAATGATATTCTGGGGATGTTTGAACAGTTCCAGCCCAAATTTGTCAAACCGTATGCCGACGTGGGACGGATCGTCCGCGAAGCATGTGCGGCGTATCGTGCGGAGGTTAAAGCGCAATCCTTCCCGACGGATGATCATGCATGGTGATATGCTATGTCTGTTTGGCTCAATAATGCAAAACAAATTCGATTTCCGACACAACTCAAGTACACCAAAACCGCACGGGAGTTTATTCAGGAGGTCATGGTTGAGGTTGGCGTTCCGCAATCCCTCCATTTGAAAATCATGCTGGCGGTAGATGAAGCCGTGGGGAATGCCATCAATCATGGGGGCAGTAACACTGGTGATACCGAGATCATTTTAACCTGCCGGATGCGTGGCACGGTGCTCGAAATTTTAGTTGAAGACTTTGGTGGAAAGCCCTTTGACCCCACCTATTTTGAGCGGATTGCAAAAGCAAAAACATGGGGTAAAGGCGGGCGAGGTATCCTGCTAATCAACCGTATCATGGATGAAGTCATGTATATTTTTGAAGAAGGAAAAAGCACCTTGGTTTATATGGCAAAAGACATCACACGTGAGGTCAAATGAGGCAATTTTATCTCGTCAGTATTATCATGGGGGGGATGGTGCCCGGTATTGGGACTACGGCGCCGTTTGGGGGTACGGCATCCGGTTCTACGGTGGTTGTGCAGACCGTGACGGCACTTTTTCTATTTTTTGTTGCCTTTGTGTTAAACGGATTGTTGCGCATTACCTTAGACCGGCTCGTTCAACGGAAATTTGTAACGGCGGATTCCGTATTTGTTCGATACCCGTTATTGCAGGCGGTGCTGTGGGGGGTTGTGCTCACGTTGGTCTTTTTTTATATTTTACCGCTCCATTGGGAAATCGGTTTGGGGCTGGTTCTGGTTATCGGGCTTGGTGTTGGTTTTGCGTCAAAACAGATGTTTCAGAATGTTCTCAGCGGGCTTATAATTTTGATGGAACAGACCTTTCAAGCTGGGGACAGCATCCAATTTCAGGATATTTCCGGGAAGGTTATCCGCGTGGGGTTACATTCCACCCGGCTTCAAACTGGAGAGGCATTAACGGTCTCCATCCCCAATTCTCGCTTATTGCAATATCCGATTTACCATCGCACGTTGAAAGGAGATCCAAAAACGACGGCGGTACTCACCACCGTGTTTCCGCCACCGGCGGTTGATCTGGAAACCTACCAGCAGATTGCCTATGAAGCCGCGCTGACCTCCCGTTATGTCGATTCGACCGAACCCGTACACGTTTATGTGGGATATTCATCTTCAGGCTCCGCATCTCTACAAGTGACGATTCGGGCTGCTGTAATCAATAGTCTGCACGTTCTGGCATTTCAAACAGATGTATTACGGCGTATTCAGTTGGCATTAATGGCGAATCCAACGGGTTAAAGCCGGGATTTTTCCTAAAACCGTCTGACTCTGGTTTGGATTCCGCTCACGAAGGCACACAAGCCGTCAACGAGCATCAACACAACTTATATTCTTTCCGTTATGATCCCCTTCGTGGGAGGCATTAAACCATGTCTCTACTTTTCATATCGCTTTAGGCGAAGGACGTTTTATCATGGCAAACCAAAATATTTCGGAACGGCGAAGGTTCCCTCGTTTAAACTCGCTGAATTTGGTCTCTTATAAAGTCTATCCGGCGGAAGAAGCGGTTGCCGCCAGTGAAGGTGTGGCTCGCACGCTGGATATGAGTGCGGGTGGTGTCATGATTCAGATTAATGAATCGGTCGATGCGCAAGCCATTTTAGATTTGATGATTGCCATTGGTGACGACATTATCCAAGCAAAGGGATTAGTTGTTCATGTGGACCAGATTAAATCCGACGTGTACGATCTGGGTATTCAATTTATTGATATTTATCCGGATCAATTAGAGCTATTGATGCGATATATTGAGAAACGTGACCCGAATTCATCCGGCTAGATGGGGGTTTTGTAAGGACATTATCCTTTGATTTTATATTGACAATTGATAGGGATTAGTGTAGTTTCGCGAGGAATCTATGCGATCAAGCACCGTTGAGCAAGCACAACAGCGCGACGTTAACGCCAGTCGTTATATTTCGTTTTTGCTGGATAATCAAGAGTTTGGCATACCGATCACACGCGTTCGGGAAATCAAAGAATTGGTACCGGTGGTTCGGGTGCCTAATGCCCCGCCGTATATAACCGGGGTGATTAACCTCCGAGGCACGATTGTTCCCATTTTGGATCTGCGCACGCGGTTGGGATTACCGCAGGTTCCCTCCTCACGGGATACCGGTATTATTATTGTTAATGTCGAAAACCGGTTGTGCGGTTTAGTTGTGGACCGGGTGGAAGATGTGAAAACCATTCGTTCCAGTGATATTGATAAAACACCAGAATTTGTTCTGGAAAAATTAGATGTTTCTTTTATTGATGGTGTAGCACGTATAGGTGATATGCTATTGGTATTATTAGATATAGACGCTGTTTTTTCTAAGTAACTCAGTCTTTAAGAAGGCAGGAGGATTCGAATGGGTGCGACCGTTTTAATTGTGGATGATGCCATTTTTATGCGGACAATGCTGAAAGACATTTTGAAAAAAGAAGGCTACGAAATTGTGGGAGAAGCCAAAACCGGTCGGGAAGCAATTGAACGCTACAAAGAACTCTCTCCCGATTTGGTCACGATGGATATCGTGATGCCGGATATGGGAGGGATTGATGCCGTGCGAGAGATCATCGCGATGGATGAAAACGCAAAAATTTTGATGTGTAGCGCGATGGGACAGCAATCGTTGGTGATCGAGGCGATTCAGGCTGGTGCGCGTGACTTTGTGGTCAAACCGTTCCAACCCTCACGGGTATTGGAAGCGGCAGGTCGTGTGCTCGGCCACTAATGGCGGGATGCCTGCCATGTGGTTTTGTTACCCCCGTTTGTGCTTTTTTGCCGATAAACTGACGTTCGATCTTATGTTCCCCAACACCGGTGTCTTCTGCGTAGTTCCGCCGGAAGATAAACTAGGCGCTCGATGGAAATTTCCGAATACAAAGAATTATTTTTGGTTGAAGCGGAAGAACATCTTGCCAGTATTAATCAAGCCATTTTTGCGTTGGAAAAAGACCCCTCGGACGAGGGGCATGTTGGTGAGATCTTTCGATCCGTACATACCATCAAAGGTATGTCCGCCACAATGGGTTATGACGACATTGCTGAATTATGTCATACCCTGGAAAATGTGCTTGACAAGTTACGTTCGCAGGTGATCCCCGCATCCACAGCCGTGGTCGATGTCTTGCTGGAAACCATTGATTATCTGGAACAGTTGGTTGAAAGCAAACGGGCTGGTAACGCGCCCGATGTGGATTTCTCCGACATCCATTCACGCCTGCAACGCCTATCGGAAACGTCAACACCTATTGAACCATCTCCTCGTTTGGAGACCTCCACAGGTCACCTCCCACAGTTTTCTACTGAGATTTTAGACCAATTAACCGCCGCTATCGATTCGGAGTTCAAACCCTACTACCTTAAAATCAGCCTCGACCCCAATTGTGTGATGAAATCGGTGCGCGCATTTATGGTGCTCCGTTTGTTTAAGGAAGATTCACGCTACCGGTACATTGCTTCCGTCCCACCTGAAGATGAGATCATGGCAGAAGGGTTTGGAGTCGATTTTGATGTGCTGACGACTGCCTCTATTTCTGAGGCGGAGATTCGCCATGCCGTTGAACGTATCCTTGAAGTCAAGAAATGTGTAGTCTTCCCTTTGCATATCGGAGAAGGCACCGTTTCCATGGATATGGTCGAACGCCAGCCCGATACACCCAGTGGCAGCGGTTTCAACCAGTTAGAATCGCGTGTGATGCGAGGCATTCGCGATATCCGGATCAGCATTGAACGGCTTGATAATCTGATGAAATTGGTCGGTGAACTGGTGATCACTCGTGGACGGTTGCACCAATTAACTCAGGAATACCGCATTGAACCATTGGAAGAAGTCATCACCCAACTTACCCGCTTGACCACTGACCTTCAGGATGAGGTGATGCAAGCCCGAATGGTGCCGGTAAAACAAATTTTTGACCGCTTTCCACGCGTCGTGCGAGATATATCTAAAAATTTGAATAAGCCCATCGAATTAGTGGTGCAAGGGGACGAGATCGAATTGGATCGCTCCATGTTAGAACAAATCGGCGACCCGTTGGTCCACTTGATCCGCAATTCCGCTGATCACGGCATTGAAAGCCCAGAAGAGCGGTTACGGAAAGGAAAACCGGAAACCGGCACGATTCGATTGGTGGCAGAACGGGATAAAACCAGTGTTATTGTCTATGTGGAAGACGATGGGAGGGGTATTGATAAAGAGGCAATTGTCAGTACCGCTCTGAAACGGGGACTCATTACCGCGGATCAGATTCCCCAAATGGATGACCGTAGCATCTATAATTTGATGACACGACCCGGATTTAGCACCAAAACCACAACAACGGATATTTCGGGACGAGGGGTTGGGTTAGATGTAGTCCGGTCTAAAGTTAAAGCAATGAATGGCTCTTTGGTGATTGATTCTCAACCCGGCCAAGGTGCACGTTTCACCTTGCGGTTACCCCTGACATTGATCATCGATCAAGCGATGCTGGTTAAAGTTGAGAACGAAACCTACGCGATTCCCGTTAATCAAGCCACCGAAATTGCGGAATTAACCACAGATTATCTAAAAACAATCCGCCACAAGGAAGTGGTTATCTTACGCGACGATATTTTCCCGCTGATCCGGTTAAAAGAGGTTCTCCATGTGCCGGAGGCAAATGGAAATGGCGCTCCAACAGAAAAATCAACCTTATCCATTGTGGTGGTGGAGTTGGGAACCAGGCGGTTAGCCATTTTGGTGGATTCATTGATCGAGCAACAAGAAATTGTGGTCAAAAATTTAGACCCCCTCATTGGGAATCTAGATGGTATTTCTGGGGTGACCATCATTGGAAATGGGCTACCCGCGTTTATTTTGGATATTGCGAGTCTGATTAAATAACGACATTGTCAGGAGGTGAGCTATGCGGATTGCTGAACTACAAGACATTCAATTGGATGCGTTAAAAGAAGTGGCAAATATCGGTGCCGGTCATGCCGCGACAGCGCTATCCCAATTGATTAGCAAACAAGTGATGTTGAAAGTCCCTTCATTACAGTTAGACCCTCTGGAAAATGTACCCAACTTGCTGGGGAGTCCTGAGCGGGTGGTGGCAGGGGTTCTGATGCACATTTTGGGAGACATCACCGGACGGATGTTGCTGTTGTTCCCGCGGGAAGCCGCCCTAGTGCTCACCGACCGTCTGCTAGGGAAAGAACCGGGTACCACCACCAGTTTTACCGAAATGGAGCGCTCTTGTATCTCGGAAACGGGGAATATCTTGGCCGGTTCTTATTTAGGTGCTCTGGGTGAATTTTTGGGGCTACTGTTACTTCCCTCCGTGCCCAGTATGGTGCTGGATATGTCCGGGGCGGTTCTTACCACAGCGTATCTGGGCTTTGGTGAACCGCAGGATTTTGTCATCTGTATCGAGACCTCCTTCCACTTTGTGGAAGATGATAAGCAATTGAAAGGCTTTTTCTTCCTGATTCCCGATATGGACTCGCTGGAAATTATCCTGAAATCGATTGATGTTAGCTTCCACATGTAACTACAACGTGGTAATCGGTTTGGAAGTTCATGTTCAATTACGAACGCGAACAAAGTTGTTTTGCGCCTGCCCGGTTCAATTTGGTGCCAGACCCAATACCCACGTTTGCCCAATTTGCTTGGGATTCCCCGGTGCCTTGCCCGTAACCAATCATCAGGCGGTGAATTTGGCACTTCGGGCGGCACTCGCCTTGAACTGCTACATCCACCCCGTTAGCCAATTTGCCCGCAAAAACTACTTCTACCCAGATTTGCCCAAAGGGTATCAAATCACCCAGTATGCCTATCCGCTGGCGGAAGCCGGTTTTCTGGAAATTACCCCGCCGGAGCAATCACCCCGCCGGATTCGCATCCAACGATTACATCTGGAAGAAGATGCTGCCAAATCGGCCCATAACGAACCCTGGTGTGAGCCGGAATGTTCCTACCTAGATTTTAACCGCAGTGGTACTCCTTTAATCGAGATCGTCTCTGAACCCGACTTGCGGACACCGGATGAGGCCGGTCTATATCTAAAAAAATTAAAGCAACTCCTTGAATATATTGCGGTTAGTGATTGCAATATGGAAGAGGGTAGTCTCCGGTGTGATGCCAATGTCTCCCTCCGCATCACTGCCGGCGCACCCCCTGGAACAAAAACGGAAATCAAAAATCTCAATTCGTTTCGTCACCTTAAAAGAGCACTCGCGGCTGAAATAGACCGTCAAGCAACCGTTTTAAGTGCCGGAAAAACCATTATCCCCCAAACCTTGATGTGGGATGACCATCGCCATCAATTAAGACCGATGCGTTCCAAAGAGGATGCCCCTGATTACCGGTATTTCCCCGAACCCGATTTGCCCCCGCTCCAAATCAATGAGGTGTGGATCGCGCAAGTCAAAACCCAGTTACCGGAGTTGCCACAAGCAAAACTCGCCCGTTTCCAAACAGATTATGGCTTGCGTGCTTATGATGCAGAAATCCTTTGCACAGACCCCGATATAGCAAATTATTACGAGGCGGTATTGTTGTCCTTCCCCGCCGATCCCCATCTCGCCGCGAATTGGGTTTTAACCCACGTATTGGCGCACCTCAAAGCGATACAGTGCTCCATTCGTCACTTTTCGGTGACACCCGCCCGTTTGGCAGAATTGCTGCATCTCATCCACGACCAAACGATCACCAGTACTAGCGCGAAGGTTGTTTTTAGGGAGATGACACAGGTTACAACATCTGCCACACAACTTGTCGCGGAGAAAAATCTGCACCAAATTACAGATGAAAACGAACTGCTTCCAATCATTGAGGATATCAAAGCCAATTTTCCGGATCACGTTGAGCGCTATCGAAACGGGCAAGAAACCCTTCTCGGTTTTTTTGTCGGGCAAGTCATGGGGCGAACAAAAGGACGCGCAAATCCACAGGTGACTCACCGTTTACTGCACGACCAATTGAAGTTAAACTGACCGGCATTATCGCCCTACCTTTCCCCTCGTCCCGACGGGTGTTTTTCATATTCTATTGACAGGCGGTTTGCTTTCATATATTTTGTCACTCATGACACTCCTTAAAAAGACACTTTTGCAACTCATTGGCACGTTGTTTCTGGTGATTGGCATTGCCGGGATTGTATTGCCCCTTGTTCCAACAACCGTGCCCCTGCTGGTAGCCTGTGCCTGTTACGTGCGCAGTTCGGAACGGCTTTATAACTGGTTGATGAATCACCGGTTGCTGGGTAAGTTTATTCGAGACTATCACCTCCATCGAGCGATGCCGTTTCGCGCCAAAATTAGCGCTATTGTCCTCTTGTGGGCAACTATTCTGTTGTCGGTATTTTTATTTGACCTGCTCTGGTTGCGCCTGTTGTTGCTGGCGATAGCAGTTGGTGTCACGATTTTCCTCTCGATGTTTGTCAAAACACTCCCCAAAACGTATCCAACAAAAATGGATTCAACCCCGTGCGAAGTTGAATCCATCTAACGTATCCCGCCGTGTGTCCGGTTGAGGCTACGGCTGGATAACCGGTAGTTCAAACCGGAATGTCGTCCCGACATTGACCCGGCTCTCTACTTCGATTTTACTCTCATGCGCTTCAATAATTTTCTTCACAATTGCCAAGCCCAGCCCGGTTCCGGTCTGGTCGGAGCGGGTACGGCTTTTATCCACTCGATAAAATCGCTCAAAAATATGGGGAAGATCGTCCTCCGGGATGCCCTGACCGGAGTCAATTACAGCGATACGAACGGTTTGACCGTGATTCTCAAAATGTATCCGCACTGTGCCGTTGGGAGGCGTGTAGTTGATCGCATTGCCGATGAGATTGGTCAAGACACGCTCGATCATGGCAATATCCGCATAAACTAAGGGTAGATTCTCCGAGCGTTCCGTTTCCAGATCGATGTGGCGTTTTTCCGCGACAGGCTGAAACTTCAAGACCACATCTTGAGCAAGTTCGGCAATTGAAAACGGTTCTGGATAAGGTTGTATCTGGTGGGCATCAAATTTGGAGAGATCAAACAATTCTTCCACCAGACGTGTCAGGCGAGTGATGTTTTTATAGATTGTCTCTAAAAATCGCCGGCGCTCTGCCGGATGGAGGTCATCCTCTTTCATCAGCACCGTCTCCAGATAGCCTTGAATGGAGGCAAGGGGAGTGCGAAGATCATGTGAAACATTGGCAATGAGTTCTCGCCGGAGCTTATCTGTTTGGCGCATCTGTTCCATGCTGGCAACCACCGTATCTGCCATCTGGTTGAAGGCACGCCCTAACCGTCCAATGTCATCATTGGATTCAAACGGCATTCGTTGTTGATAATCCCCTTGCTCAAATTGCCGTACCACCGTTGTCATCACTCGAAACCGGCGGGTTAGAAAGGCAAAGACAATCAGGGACATCGTTCCGCTAAACAGAATCGTAAACATGAGGAACATATTGGAGGCATGCATCACATAGCTCTCTTTGACCAATTCGGCTTCGGTTTCGCTTTCCAACAAGATCATGTAGAGATAGCCGGTCTCACCATTTTCAAGGGTGATCGGAGCGGCAGAAAAAGGGCGTTTTTGTGTTGGGTCTGCGGGGTCTTCCCCCCAGACCGGCATGGCATGATCTTTTGCCGCAATAAATTCCTGAATGGGTGTCACATTGACTTTCCCGCAGGTCATGTTGGGCTGGTGTTTATGCAGGCAGGCAAGAATGTTCCCGTTCCGATCCACAATATGAACTCCCAAGCGTGGATTCACCAACATGAAATGGCGCACAATGTTTTGTACCCCTTCCGAAGACAACCCATATTCGACCATGGGCTGAATTTCATCTGCGAGTTTTGCCGCCAAATCAATGTTGAGTTTTTGTTCGGTTTCATTGACAAAGTCCATAGCGGCTTTGGTGGCAATCTGCTGGTATATCAGGTAAAAGACGATCAGCAAAATAACGTGTACTGCTACGATCTGCCCGTATAGACTGTGAAAAAAAACGCGTTTCATTCGGGTAATTCCTCACGTTCAACAAACCGGTACCCCACTCCCCAGACCGTTTTGATGTATGTCGGCTGGGAGGGATTCTCTTCAATTTTGCTTCGCAGACGGTTAATGTGCGAATTGACCGTATGGTCGTATCCATCAAATTGGTATCCCCAAACCAGATCAAGTAATTCTTGGCGGGAGTAAGCTCGTCCCGGATGGGACGCAAACAGTGCGAGCAAATCAAATTCTTTTGCGGTGAGTTCAACAGTTTTTCCGCGAAGTGTCACTTTGCGCTTTTCCACATTGATGGTGAGTTCCCCAAACCGCATTTCTTCTTTTTGTTTATTTTCGTTGGCAATCTCTGCTTTCACGGTATCCACCCGGCGGATCAGGGCTTTAATTCGTGCCATTACCTCCCGCAGGCTAAACGGCTTGGTGATGTAATCATCCGCGCCGATTTCCAATCCCAGCACTTTATCAAATTCCTCTGACTTGGCAGTCAACATGATGATTGGCAGGCTCTTTTTTTCTGCCCGTAATCGCCGGCAGACCTCCAATCCATCCATTTTGGGGATCATCCAGTCGATAATTACCAACAGATAATCCCCATCGATGGCACGTTCCAAACCGCTCACCCCATTGGGGGCCCAATCGAGTTCATATCCTAAATCTTTAATATGAATATCAATTAAATCAACAATTTCCGCGTCGTCTTCAATAATTAAAATTTTGCTTTCACTCATGGAACGGCTCCTTTCACATGGTAGATGATAAACCTTTTCGGTGATGATGATCGGGTTTAAGGCTCACGAAACCGTCACGGTGACCTCATGAGAGCATACCAAACACCACCGCTGAAATAAAAATTAGACCTGACAGATGTCCACGTCCGTCAGGTCTATTCCGGTTATCCGTGCGTTTTCAAATTTCTTCCGCATTAAATTTATCTTCCCCCAATCCCCGAATTTTATAGACTTTGGTGCCGGTTTCCGCCACTAAAATATCGGCGATACCTTTATGGAGCATCTCATCTAATGCGGCTTCCGCCGTTTGAGTTTGGATATCCAATTCCACGGCGGCTTCTGTGGCGGTGATGCGCCCTTCTCGCCGAAGAGCACATTTTAGAAGACTATTTTCCAGCCAGTGGGCATATTCCAGTTTGAATTTTTGCCGGTTTTGATGTATAATGTACCAAATCGTGGCACATAGTCCTAGGGGGACAAGTCCGCCAAAGACCAACAAGAGCAGGGTTTGGGTGTAATTGACACCCGCCGCAAACAGTAAATGATACAAACCAGAGACCGTGAACGACCCGCCAAGAATCCCACTGATGACCGCCACCGTACCCAGACAACCCTGACGGGGCTCTTTCGGCGGTTTGTTGATATTTTTATCAATCAGATCACTAATTTTACGAATCAGATCAGACATAAGACGACCTCTGCATTAAACGGAAAAAAAGAAAAATGGCTGCACAAAACCAACATAATAAAATATCCTTTTTTTTTCAACACCTTCGGCAGATTTCCCACGTTGAAAGACCATTTATGATGTCACACCGGTTATGCCGGTGGGCGGAGGTCATGTTTTTCCATCCCATTGGGGGAGAGGCACATGGCAGTACTAATTGAAGTGCGCAACAGCAGTGGGGTTATCGGGCGGTGCGACGCAAAATGTTACGACGCGGAAACGCAGGAATGCCATTGCATTTGCGGTGGACAAAATCATGGCGCGGGTTTGGAACGTGCCATCCGCAATACCCGTAAATATGCGGATCAATGGCTTACGCGCTATGCTCGCCAACATGGGTTAACCGATTTTCGCAGTGAAATCGGTCATGAAGTCACTCAACTTAAACTATTTTAAAGGTATCTACGATGATCAAAATTGAACAACTCGCATTGGAACCCATTCGCATCAACGGCAAATGGGGCTTTCGGAACCCGGCAGGAGAGATTGCCATCCCGCCGCAGTTTGATGATGTTTGGCTTTTTTCACAAGACCGTGCTCCGGCACAACTCAATGGCCAATGGGGGTTTATTGACCCTTCCGGAACATGGGTTATCGCGCCTCAATATACGGAAGTCGGTGGTTTTTGCGAAGGACTTGCCGCCGTTTGCGTAGGCGAAAAATGGGGCTACATCAACACTGAAGGTGAGATGGTGATCGAACCCCAGTTTGATCTAGCGGTCGATTTTGTGAAAGGCGGCGCGAGTGTCGCCAAAGATGGAATGGCGTTCCGCATCAATCATGATGGAAACCGGTTAGACGACTAAACCCACAGAAAGGAAGATCAATGAAAATTAAACGGACTTTTGCCAGCGATAACAATTCTGGAGTACACCCGGCAATGTGGCAAGCGATGCAGGCGATCAACGCCGGCCATGTTGCCGCTTATGGAGACGACCCCTACACCGGGCGGGCAATTGCTAAATTTAAGGAACACTTTGGTGACCATGTGGCGGTCTATTTTACGTTTGGGGGTACGGCGGCGAATGTCCTCTCCTTCAAAACCGTCACTCACTCGTTTAACGCGGTTATTTGTCCCGTTTCGGCGCATATTCACACCTCGGAGTGTGGCGCACCGGAACTGTTCACCGGTTGTAAACTCCTGACCATTCCCACAGATGATGGCAAAATCAATGTGGAGATGATTCGCCACCATTTCCCCCATTTGGGGCAATTTGATGACCGGGATCAACACCATGTCCAACCTAAAGTGATTTCGATCACCAACGCGACAGAAGTCGGCACGGTGTACACCCCTACGGAAATCAAGGCGCTTGCTGATTTTGCCCATGCCCATAAGCTATTGCTCCATGTGGATGGGGCACGGATCGCCAATGCCGCGGCGAGCCTTGGGGTCGGCTTCCGGGAGATCACCACCGATGTGGGGGTTGATATTCTCTCGTTTGGTGGCACTAAAAATGGATTACTCTTTGCGGAGGCAGTTGTTTTTCTGAACGCCAGTTTAGCGGAAAACTTTAAATATTTCCGGAAACAGGGGATGCAGTTGCCCTCTAAAATGCGCTATATCTCAATCCAATTTGAAACATATCTTACCAATGATTTTTGGCGAACCTTAGCCAGCCACGCCAACGCGATGGCACGTTTACTCGCCCACCAATTGGCAGAGATTCCCGAAGTGACCATCAACAAACCCGTCGAAGCAAACGGTGTGTTTGCGACCCTACCCCAATCGATTATCCCTCGCTTGCAACAAGAACATTTTTTTTATGTCTGGGATGAAACCACCGCCGAATGCCGTCTAATGTGCTCCTTTGATACCACAGAAGAAGATGTTTCTACATTTGTGGCGGCGGTAAAACGTTTGATTGCTGAATCCTAAAAAATACGAGGCTACGTGGATAACATCCAATGTCTTAAAATTCCCGTGAAACCGGGTCAAACGGAACGCCTTGCTCAGTGGATTGTCTCCCTGCCGGATCGCTTACCGGAAGTCCGCGCCGCGATGGCGCAGGAAGGTATTCTATATGAAGCTATTATGCTAGAATATGGTACCGAGAGTGACCCGGATTACCTGATTTTGTACCTTCAGGCGGAAAATCTCCAGCAAGCAAATGTCGCTTTTCAAGCGTCACAAGTGGCGGTTGATCTGGAATTCAAACAACTGATGCTCGAAACCCTTGATTTTACGGCAGCTATCCCGTTAAGTGTCCTCTTTGCCACTACAACAACCCCTTAGTTAAGGACAAATTATTGTGCCGGTTCATCATCTTCTAAAAGTTTTTGAAAGCCGCAAAATGGCGGCGTTACTCCTGCTGGGTTTTTCTTCCGGCTTGCCCTTACTCCTCACCAACAAAACTGTGCAAGCCTGGATGACATTTGAAGGGGTTGATTTGGGCACGGTGGGGCTGTTTAGCCTTGTCGGATTGCCATACTCTCTCAAATTCATCTGGGCACCCCTGCTAGACCGGTATGTTCCCCCCTTTTTAGGACGTCGGCGCGGCTGGCTGGCAATCACCCAAGTGGGGTTGATGATAGCCCTCGCCACGATGGCGCTCCATGACCCAACGGTTGCCTTACAAATGCTGGCACTCAACACGGTGATTATCGCGTTTCTGAGTGCCTCGCAAGACATCGCTGTGGATGCCTACCGTACCGATGTGTTGGAAGAACGGGAGATGGGCGCCGGAGTTTCGGTCTGGGTGCTGGGCTATCGCGTGGGGATGCTTATCGCCGGGTCTCTCACCTTTGTCATGGCAAAATATATGTCGTGGCAGATGGTCTATCTCGCTATGTCCGGTTTGATGTTGATTGGCTTGACCACCTCGTTCTGGTCACCTGCCCCCCAAACGGAAAATCAAACTCCGACTTCTCTCTTTGATTCTGTTATCTTTCCCTTTATTGATTTTTTTCGCCGCCTGAATGTGACCCGTGCCAGCCTGATTTTACTGTTTATCATCCTATACAAATTGGGCGACGGTATTTTGGGCAATATGGCGACACCCTTTTTGATCAAAACCGGTTTTGATGAGATCGACATTGGCTTGATGCAAGGTGTGGTCGGGCTTCTCGCAACCATGATTGGTGTAGTCGCCGGTGGCGTGATTCTCAGCCGGATCGGCATCAACCGTTCCATGTGGGTGTTTGGGGGGTTGCAGGCGGTCAGTAACCTGATGTACCTGATCTTGGCAATTGTTGGTAAAAATGATGTAGTAGCGGTGCTGGCGATCAGTGTGGAAAATTTTTGTGCGGGCTTGGTGACTTCCGGCTTTGTCGCTTATCTGATGAGCCTATGTAACCCTAAATTTTCTGCAACACAATTTGCTTTGCTAACCAGTTTAATGGCAGTTAGCCGGGATATTCTGGTTGCACCGGCGGGTAAGATGGCAGAAGCGACCGGCTGGATTTGGTTTTTTTTGATCAGTATCTTGTTGGCGTTGCCCGGCTTATTGTTGTTACCGGTTGCCGCCCCTTGGAATGCCCCCGCTGAACAGGTTGAATCATGATGAATCACCTCCGCTGCCGCACCTGCGGCCAAACCTACAACCCGAATGAGCCGGTCTGGAGATGTACCTGCGGCGGTCTGCTGGATTTGCACTTTCAGGCAGAATTTCCACTAGACCGGATTCAAGCTCGCCCGCCGGATTTGTGGCGCTACCGCGAAGCACTCCCATTGGAGTCCGATGACCACATCATTATCATTGCGCTGGGAGAAGGATTTACCCCGCTATTACCAGTGTGGATCGGTGATAAATCGATCTGGATCAAGCAAGAACACCTCTTTCCCACCGGATCGTACAAGGATCGCGGGGCGGCGATGTTGATCAGCAAAAGCGCGGAATTGGGTATCTCACGCGTGGTGGAGGATTCCTCCGGCAATGCGGGGTGTGCTGTGGCGGCGTACTGTGCCCGCGCCGGTATGGAATGCGATATTTACGTTCCAGCGGATACGTCCGCCGCTAAACTCGCTCAAATTCAGATGTACGGTGCCACGTTGCACAAAATAGCCGGTTCCCGGGAGGATACCGCTCGAGCCGTGCTGATGGCGGCAGAACAGTACTATTATGCCAGCCACTCGTGGAATCCGTTTTTCTTTCACGGTACCAAAACGTTTGCCTATGAAGTCTGCGAACAATTGGGCTGGACTGCCCCGGATACAATTATCTTACCGGTGGGCAATGGCACCCTGTTACTGGGGGTTGACATCGGTATGAGCGAGCTACGGAACGCCGGAATCATCCCCCAAAAACCAAAATTGATCGCAGTACAAGCGGCACATTGTTCTCCCTTGGCACAACGGTTTTTTAAACCAGATTCCGAGATCACGTCCCCCCAACCCACCATTGCTGAAGGGATTGCTATCGCGGAACCAATCCGGGGGGAACAAATCCTTGACGCCGTGCGTAATAGTGGCGGTACGTTCATCACCGTTAGCGAGGACGAGATCAAAACCGCCTTGATCCAGATGGGAACACAAGGGTTTTATATTGAACCCACAGCTGCCGCGACCATTGCCGGTATCCAGCGCTATCTCGCAACAGCCCCCCCAGATGAGGTGATCGTGTCCGTTTTTACCGGACATGGGCTTAAAGCCACTGAAAAAATACTAAAATTCCTATAAAATGCGATAAACAACCTAAAACCGCCGTAGCCACTTTTCAGTTTCAATCCTGAAAACTCTGGAAAAGTGGTTTTTTATTGATTTATGGTGTCCTTTTGAGTATGAACCCTATTTTGTATTTTTGATGAGGATGTTGATTATGATGC
>RFFQ01000132.1 GCA_003697105.1 Gemmatimonadota bacterium
AAAAGCAAAGAACCACCACCCATTGTCGATCAAGACTTTAGAAAAAGGCATCTGGCACTTGTGACGGTCTAAAATTCTCACAGGTCAGGTGATAGAACAAATTTATTTAAATTACCTTGCCATATAGATTTTGTCAATATGGGAAATCCAGCATAAAACCGCTTGACAACCCTGTTGCCTCCTTCTATTTTAGGCATCTTAAATCTCGTCAGATTTTACTTCTGAACCCCGTTTAGTTAAGGAGTTTCCATGTTACAAGGTAAACGTAACCTGTTGATCCTACAAATCGTTTTGATAAGTGTTTTTTCCTACGTATATGTTCAAGCCCGTGGCGATAATATCATCCAAAATCTGAATCTGTTTGGTCAGGTACTCAAAAATGTGGAAGAAAAATATGTAGAAGAGGTCGATATGGCGAAGTTGTTGGAAGCCGCCACGGAGGGTTTGTTACGCCCGCTCGATCCTTACTGCCACTTGGTTGAAGCCGATGAACACGGTAACTTTCCACCACCTCATCACGGGAAATATGAGGTTGCCGGTTTGGTCCTCGGCGATTTTAACCACTCCCTGCGGATCGTCAGTACCTATGCTGGAAGCGAACCCGACCAGCGGGGTATCCGTTCCGGGGATTATATTTACAAAGTTAATGAGACCATTGTTCGTAATTTTTCCTTACCGGAATTGGTGCAATTGATTAACGAAGTCGATACGGATACGTTGACCTTGGCAATTGTGCCGGTCGGTTCGCGCGGGTCGATCAATTACCGTTTCATGCGACCCGATGTGATCCAAAATAGTACCCCCCAAACCGTGCCTTATGCCTTTGTCACAGATGACCGGATCGGCTATGTACGGCTCGCTTATCTGACGGATCAAACGGCGGAAATCCTCAAGACGCAACTCGACCAGTTTGCCGCAAAAAACGTGACCCAGTTGGTTCTTGACCTGCGAGATTGTGCCAACGGTACCGTTGAAGAAGCCCAAGCGTTGGCGGAATTGTTCTTGCCCCGCGGGACAGTCTTTGCCGAGTTGAGCCATGACACCCATCAAGCACCCACCCAATTTAAAACCACCACCGCGCCAGTCTGGACGGGACCGGTTCTCCTGCTGACCAATCGGGGTACCGCCGGTATGGTGGAACTGCTTGCCGCCGCTATTGTTGAACATCAACGCGGTATCACCGTCGGGAAACCCACTAACGGCAAAACCGGTTATCAGGAACTGTTGCCGGTAACTTCTACCTTGAAGATCGAACTCACCACCCGTGAATATCTCACTAGCCGTGGGAATTCACTCTTACGTGAGGTCACGAAAGATGAAAATGGTGACGAAAAAGAGTTGCACCCCGCCGGCTTGAAACCCACGGTTGAAGTCAATGAAAAGTTGGATAAACGCTTTATTCGCCAATTAGATGCCCAAAAATTGATCGATAAATTCGTCACAGATAAACCGTTGTTGCACGCTGATGCCCTCGATGAAGACGTACAGAAACAATTGCAGCAGTTCTTAGAAACCGAAAAATTTGAAACCGAAATCGAGCTTATTCAGGAATTATGGGACGATCTAAAACTCCGCTTGGAAGAAGCCTCATTACGCCACAACCAAGGAGAGCTTGCCGCCGCTGAATTTGCCCTCACCCATGACCCACTGTACCAAGAAGCCGTTACCCTGTACAAAGGAATTACAACGACAGCTCAGCTAGTCGAACGGGGACAGGCGCGTCAGGTAAAAGCAGAAGCCGAGAAAACAGAGGAACCGGATCAAAATTAACCCCTGCAGGACTCCAAATTTATATTGACTTTTAAGCAGAGTTCTGCTATTCTACAAGCCAATCGACATGCCATTCCTAAAAAATTAAGTTCGGAGGATGAAATGCTTCCCACACGTTTTTCCAATGCCTCTCAAAAAGGCTGGATTGCCGACGTTATTGTGATTATTCTGATTATTGCCGTTGCCGTAGCACTGGTTTATATCATTGAATATCCGTATCGGATTGAGAAGGAGATCGAATACAATCAGAAAGAAATGGAAGCACGTGAGAACTTAACCCGAATTGCAAAGGCGTTAGAGCAGTATAAGCGAGATTTTGGGGAATATACGGATCGAAAATTGTTACTGCGGCGGTATGACAAAGATGTAGATCAACTGCGAGACCCAATGACTTTTGAAGGTTATACCATTGAACTCGTACGTACCCCGCAAGATACAACCTATACCATTCGATCACCTTACGAACCATTTGGCAGCATCATCAATGGTGTTCGGACGTGGATTGGGCGTCCGGTTTCATTGCCCCCAGATAGTACTGCGACAAAAGAAGGAGAACCCGCTGACGCCAACCCCTAAGATGAATCATATCCGCCGAACTTGTGATACAAAAATGTGTGATCGAAATGGTTTCGATCACGCATTTTTTTATGCCCTTTTGGATGGACGTAGCTCATGCCAGTTCACGCCGCGATTGATATTGGCACAAATGCCGTTCTGTTACTTATCGCTGACATCTCGAAACAAGGTCTCACCCCGCTTCACCTAGAGACCCGTATTGCCCGTTTGGGGCAACAGGTACATCTTACGGGTGAGTTGACACCTTCTGCAATAGATCAGGTCACAACCATTTTGCAGGATTACCAGCGGATAATCCAGAATTTTGGTGCGGAGCCGGTCCTTGTCACCGGTACAAGTGCCGCCCGAGATGCCAAAAACCAAAGTAAATTGGTGGAGGCGGTCCGGAAGACCACCGGCTGGCAACTGCGTATCCTCTCAGGAGAAGAAGAAGCTCGCCTGACCTTTGAGGGGGGTGTCCTTGGACTAACCCCGGATACTTCGCACATTTTGCTGGTCGATATTGGGGGTGGGAGTACCGAACTCGTGTGGGGTATCCCCTCACCGCCCTCAATATATGCCTCGATTAGCCTGAATTTAGGTGCGGTGCGGTTGTTGGAAAAATTCATTACCGCAGCCCCCACGCCGGAGCGTGAATATCATGCCCTGCAACAAGCGATCCGCGCCGAATTGGAAATGGTTCCCCAACCTCCCATCCCGCCGGTGACATTAGCCGGTGTCGCCGGAACGGTAACCACATTAGCCGCGATCCACTTTGGGCTGGCAGAAGAAATCCCCGGACAGCTGCATAACCAGAGACTTTCACGGCATGATATTCACCGGATCAACGGCCAACTTCGCCAACAATCTCTGTCCGAACGCCTCCAGACACCGGGTTTACACCCCGGCCGGGAAGATGTCATTATTGTTGGCGCAACCATCCTCGAAACAATTATGGAAATGTTCGGGTTTAAGACAATCACCATTAGCGAATACGGCTTGCGCTACGGCGTATTGTGGGACTACATCTCTCAGACGGAACACCGATGAAAACCGTTTTGATTCTTGCATACTATTTTCCGCCGTTGGGCATGGGTGGCGTTCAGCGTTCCGCGAAATTCGTCAAATACTTACACCGTTTGGGCTGGCGACCGGTGGTCCTAACCGTTGGCGATATTGACTATTACGCTTACGACCCGGAATTAATGCAAGACATCCCTTCGGAGGTAGCCATCCACCGGATTACCGCGCCAGAGCCAGTGGTCATCCGGCGAGTTGCCAACAGGTGGCGTAACCGGTGGGTCCGGAGATCGCCCGCTACAGCATCCCCCCAGACGGGTAAAAAATGGAGTGAGCGGTTACAATGGGTTCTTTTGCCGGATACCAAGTCGATCTGGTGCCAATGGGCGTTACCCACAGCGCTAAATTTGATTCGGGATCAGGCGGTTGATGTGATCTTCGCCACCGCACCGCCGTACTCTGTCACCGGTTTGGGGATGGCATTAGCCCGCAAAACAGGCAAGCCGCTGGTAGTGGATTTTCGGGATGATTGGACCGGTGGAGAATTTGACCGTTACCCCACGCGATGGCACCGCCGGTGGGTTGAACGTTTAGAAACCCGGGTGCTACAGTATGCCAGTGCCGTGGTTTCCGTCGCCGAACCGATCACGCGCCGTTTTCAGCAAAAACTCGGCAGCCAACCGGAAAAATTCTATACCATCCCGAACGGATTTGATGCGGAAGATTTTACCCGACCCGCACTGCCACGCTCCGAAAAATTGACCTTTACGTACAGCGGTGCAGTCACTCCGGATCGAGACCCTACTCCCTTTTTACGGGCACTTTCCCGTGCCGTGCAAAGTCATCCGGAACTGCGGCATCACATCCGGTTTGTTTGTGTCGGAGCACATTTGGGAGTCGATGTTCGGGCGCTTGCCAACCACTTGGAATTATCATCAATGGTGGAATGGGTACCGTACCAACCACATTCCAAAAGTGTGGCATATCTGCTGGCATCGGATGTGCTGGTTTTATTGATAACCTCTGAAACCGCCCGGTCGGCGGATGTGCCCACCGGTAAAATTTATGAATATCTGGCGGCACAAAAACCGATTCTTGCCCTCGCGCCTGAAAATGGCATAGCGGCAAACATGATCCACATGTATGGCAGTGGTATGGTGTGTGACCCAACACATGTGGATAAAATAGCAACTACCATTTGGCAATATTACCAACAGCTTAAAAGCGGCACATGGAACCCATCCCCACCGCTCCCCATAACCTGTTTTGAGCGCCAAACCTTAACTCGGCAACTCATTGATATTTTTGACACAATCATTTCAACCCAGAGGAACAGATCGACGAATGCGTAAACCTGTACTACTCATTTGGGGATTAACAACGTTTTTACTGCTGATGTTGATCGGCAGCTCTCGCTTATCTTCCACCACCGAAGCCGCATCCCGGTCGGAAATTGCCGCCACCTTTAACCCGGAAGCGATCCGGGAATGGGTCCGGCACGATTATGCCGTGGATTCCCTCTCAAGCCAGATCGAATCTCAATTTGTAAAGTTTACCCGTGGCTATCTGCTGTACCAGCAGGAACATTGGCAAGCCGCCCAAGCCGATTTTGCCAGTATGCTCGACTGGCAATCTTTTCCGTTAGAAGATTACGCGCAGTTTTATCTGGCAGACATTTTCCGGCAACAAGATTTGCCGGATTCTGCCGCAGTGTATTTGGAAGCTATTTTGAAACATCACCCCCAAAGCCTTTGGATACCGGAAGCAGGCATCTGGTTGGGGCAATATTATGTAGAACGTGAGCAATATGAACCTGCAATCCGGGTGTTGGCACAGGCACTCAGTGTGCCCTCCCTCGATCCGGAAAAAAAATATGAGTGCCTGACTCTCTTGCAACGGGCGTATCAGGAACAGGATGACCGGGTACCGGCAGATTCCCTGAAATTGTACCTATGGCGGGAATTTCCCCTGCGACATGAAGGCAACCGTCCGGCGAATGCTACGCTAGTGGATCGATTCCGCCGGGCGGAACTCTTTTTTGAAAATGGCTATATGACCAGCGCCCGCAAAAGTTACACGGCATTAAAAAGCATCGCCCGAACGCCGGAAGATAAAGCCCGTGCCACCCTTGGCGAAGCCCGTGCCCGAATGAACGCCAAATTTCGCTGGCGACGATCCCGAAACGAAAAACGGATGGCAGAATTGACCGTATCAAACTTAAAACCCCTGTTTCAAAAAAAACTACCCGCAGAACTGGGTTCGGAAGTTGGTTATTGGTTAGGGCGTGCCTATGAACGATTGGGGCGGGAAAAATCTGCGCGAAATGTGTACAAAGCTACTTTGGAACGCTACGCTAACGGTACATATAGCCCCAAAGTCCGAATTGAATTAGCGGAACTATATCTCAAATCAAAACAAATTCATCTAGCAGATTCACTCAGCCAGCAATTAGCGGTCACGGAGGAATCGGTTGTCTCTTTGTGGCATTTGGGGTGGGCGGCGTACCAAACGAATCAATTTGAATTCGCCGAACGTATCTTTCAAGAAATAGGGCACCTGCCAGATTCCCGGCGGTGGCAAACTCGGGGACGGTACTGGGCGGCACGTTCCCTAGAACGGCAGTACCAGTGGGAAAACGCCGCTATTCTATATCAGCAGATTTGGGATCAATTTGATTACACCTATTATGGCTATGCCAGCCGCAGCCGGCTTAACCAACTACCGGCAGGTGTGCGCCAGAGGCTTTCAGAGACCGAACCGGACACGCTGGAAGCCCGATCCTCCCAATTGTGGATCAATCGATTTTGGAATACGTGGCAACGCAGTTGGCGCCGTACCGGACGTTCTTTGCCGGAGATTGAGGTCGATGTGATCCCCGAATTTCAGCGTTACCATGAGTGGCGTGCTCAATTATTTATGCAATTGGGGCTTTACGAACCGGCTCTGAATGAACTCAAAGCGTTGCAACGGGAGTACCCCCAACGAATGGCGTATTACGCTCAACTGGCATGGGTGTACCAGCGCATGGGTGATTACCGGCGGAGTATTATCTGGCTGAACCGGTGTCCCGATCCTCCCGATGCCACCGAAGAAACCTACTGGCATCTGTATTACCCGCTGGAATATTGGGATATTGTTAAAGAAAAGACCGAAAAATATAATATTTCACCCTTTTTGCTGATGGGGTTAATTCATCAGGAGAGTGCCTTTGACCCCAAGGCAAAATCGATTGCCAACGCACGAGGCTTAACGCAAGTGATCCATTCCACTGGGCGGATTATCGCCCGGCGATTAGGGGTGCGTGGATTTAAATCCAGCATGTTGTACGATCCCCCAACGAGTATCGAATTTGGCGCCTATTACTTAAATTTGGGATTGCAAAAAAGTGGCGGAAATGTGGCGGTAGCAGTGGCGGGCTATAATGCCGGTGTGGAACGGGCAGTCCGGTGGTGGCAGGAACGCGGCGATCTGGAAGTTGATGAGTGGATTGAAACCATCCCCCTGAACGAAACGCGCAACTATGTCAAACGGGTCATTCGGAATTACTATGCCTATCAAGATATTTATGGCGAGGATGTCCAGCAGGTCAATCCGGCGGGATATTTAACGAATCGGATTCCGTTTGTGGGAGATCCAACCATTGGCGGATGGGCGCCTGCGGGGCGAACACCCGGAGTTGTTGAATGAGGGAGTCCCGTTTTTCTGTACGACCTAAGCGGTGATTGCAAACGATCTGGATGCGCCAGTACAGCAAATTTTGGCGGTACTCCGCATCCAATGCGTTTCCTATTTTCAGGGCATTTTTGCAGTCCCCGCTTTGTTCATATGCCAACATAAGTTGGTATTGTATTTGGGGATTTTCCGGTTCTTTCGCCAAAGCGTCTTCCAATATCGGCACCGCCGCCGCCCCCTTGCGTTGCTTGACCAACAACTGCGCCAACCAGCGGCGGTGCTTGTCGCTGTTCGGGTTCAAGGTGAGTTCGGCGTTTAGTCGTTCGATGGCTTCCTCTAACCTGCCCGTCGCTTGGAGCAACATCGCAATATTGAACTGCAACCCCGGATAGTTAGGCATTATCTGTTCTGCCTGTTGGTAATCTTTCTCCGCTCGATCATAATCTCCCTGCCGCAAATAGACATATCCCCGCTGGACATACCCATCCACCCGGAAGGGGTCTATTTCAATTGCGCGGGAAAGCTCCTTTTGGGCGGCAAGCAAGTACGGTTGCTTATTGAGATTCGGGTGGTCATACGTCGCAATCGCCAATTGGCGCAAGATATTCTGACCCCGCTGCAGAGCCACATCACCCCGAAAAAAGATGATAGAATGCCACCCCACTCCACCCACCAGCACCGCGCTGATCAACCCGATCAGAGGAAAGTAACCCGGCAGCGGATGGTGGCGAAGTTTTCTGGAACGGGGTTTCTCAGATGCCTCGCCGGTGGGATCGTCACCCCATGCGCACCGGTCGGTAATTCCCATACTCAACCACAGCAGGGTCGCCGTGGAGACAAACCGGCTATCCACACTGAACAAATTTTGCACCCACACACCGGTTATCCCCACGATAAGATAGAGGGTTGGGTCACGCCAAAAGGACGGATGTTTTAAGTAGGCACGGATGGCGCTCCCGTACAGTAACATGAGTACGGAAAGTTGTAACAGCAATCCAATAATGCCGGTTTCGGCGGCAGTCTCCAAAAATTCGTTATGCGCATGGGAAAGCAGATGGCGGCTAAAGGGGTGATATTGATCCAATTCCGGCGGTTTAAACAGGGGAACCTTCACTACAAACGTGCCGTAGCCATGTCCCCACAGGGGTTGAGCCTTAAACATGTTGAATGCACTTTGCCAGATCAACACCCGCGCCCTGTTGAAATCGGAGTCCACGAGGGTTTTAATGCGATCCTGAAATTGCGGAACCATCCACAATATCCCGGCACCGATTCCCACCAATAACATGACCATCCCGACCATCAAAAAGGCACGCCGGCGATCCGTTTGCGGGTGGCGCATCACTTTCCAGCCGGTGAGTAACGCCAACAGAATACAGGCAGCCACAAAACCAACCCATCCGCCCCGGCTTTGGGTAAAGACCAGACTCAGGATCATTCCGATCATCAGTAGTGCGATTCCGATCCGGAGAGGTACGGATCGAGCTTGGAGCAATCGCCACAACGCCAGGGGTAACGTCAGTACCAAATAGGTTGCCAGATGGTTGGGTGAGCCAAAGGTTGACCAGACCCGTTTAATCGGATGATCTCCCCGCCACGGTAGAAATTCGATGTCAAACCATTGTAAAATGGCATACATCATCACTAATGTTGCCGCCATGAGCCAGACATCGACGAGCCAACGTAATTGAACACGCCGCGTGATGGTGTGCAACGCGCTGAGGTAAATCAGCACATAAAACAAAAAATTACTGAAGGCAAAAAGGGTGGTACGCCAATAAGGTAACGCCCATAACAAGGTGAGGGCATTCCATAACAGATAGAGACATATCAAACGGGATAACCGGGTGGGTAAATATGCCGTTGGGGGGCGAACAGCAAACTGGATTAGGAAGGTTGCACCCAATAATGCCCCGCTCAGACGCAACAGCACGGTTTTAATCACACCGACATCAGACGTTTGGTACCAAATCAGGGTTGGGATGAAAAATGTGAGGAGGAGAAGTATGGTGTACGAGAAATGGCGGGTAAAATAGGCTCGTTTTGCCGTCATGGGGCGGTATCTATCTGGATCGTAGGAAGTGTGAAATGGAAGGTACTGCCTTGTCCCTCTTGGCTTTCGACCCAGATTCGCCCGCCGTGAGCTTCCACGGCAAGCTTGCAGAACGTCAACCCCAGACCGGACGACACAAACTGATTTTCTTGATGCTTCCGGACTTGTTCAAATTTGTCAAAAATACGGGCTTGGTCTTCTTTGGGAATGCCGGCGCCGGAGTCGCTGACACTGATTCGGAGCCATCCTTCCGTGTGGGGGTGGGTACTGATGTGAATCATGCCACGTCGAGGTGTGAATTTTACGGCATTGCCGATCAAATTGGCGAAAACCCGGACAAGTTTATCCCCGTCCACCTGAACAAATGGCGCATCGTAAGGAATATCGGTCTGGAAACTAATCTCTTTCTGGTTGATCAAGATGCGCACTTGCATAGCGGCATCACTCACCAGATCATAAATCCGGTGGGGGCGGCATGACAACTCCATGGCGCCTTCTTCCATCTTATGAATATCCAAAATATTGCTGATCATCATCAGGAGTAGATTGGCACAATGTTGGCCATCATTAATCAGCCGGAGGGCAGTTTCTTGGTTCAGGGAGTCTGCCATTTGTGCCAGCATCTCAAAAATGCTGGATAAGCTGGAGACCGGATTGCGGAGGTCATGAACCACCATATGCGTCAATTCTTCCTTCATTTTTTGGGAACGAACTAACTCTTGATTTGTGGCGGCGAGCTGGTCGTACAATGCTTTTACCCGGAGTTGTGCCCGCAATTTAGCATCCAACTCCTCAAACTCAAAAGGGCGGATGATGTAGTCATCGGCGCCAGTTTCCAAGCCCCGGATCATATCTTCCCGTTTGCGCTTCACCGCCGTGACCAAAATGACCGGTACATGACGTGTTTGCGGGTTTTCTTTGATTTTTTGGCACAATTCAAACCCGTTAATGTCCGGCATCATCACATCGGAGAATACCAGATCAATATCCTCCGCTAATTTTTCCAAGGCTTCACGCCCGTTGCTGGCAAAAACGGTCTCGTAACTGGCACCATCAAACATGGCTTCCATTAACATCCGGTTGTTGGCGTTATCATCGACAATTAAAATTTTGGGCATTACCTGTGAGAATCTCCTTTGCAGGGCAGTATTACCGGGGTTAAATACCATCAAAATTATGTAAATATAGATTATCAATACTCGCGTTGAACCCTGAGCGTTAGCCGGGCGGC
>RFFQ01000133.1 GCA_003697105.1 Gemmatimonadota bacterium
CATCTGCGGAGGATTCTTCCGGTGCGGTATCGTCCCTTTGGGGTTCAACAGCGGGGGATTCTCCACGCTCAACGTCATCTGCGGAGGATTCCGGCGCGGTTTCATCCGCTACAGGGGTTTGGTTGTCTTCCTCTGCTTCACGGATCACCCGCGCAATTTTTTCTTCCAGACCCGCGTTGGTTTTCTGAATATCTTCAATTTTATTCCGCTTTTCCTGAATCCAGTTCTGCGCTCGTTCCACAAAATTATCCGACCATGCGGTCTCAATATCTTTTTCCAACTCGATAATCTGTTGTTCCAACCGGTAAATGACATCTTTATTTTTGGCGATTAAGGCTTGCCAGCGATCAATATGTTCCATCTGGCGTTGTTTCCATACTTTATCCCGTCGTTGTCGGTCCGAGCGAATTTGGTCAATCCGCTCATTTGCCCGATCCCAAGCGGCATTGAGCGTTTTGCGCAGTTTTTCGCGTTGGGCGCGCCCTAAATATAGCGTTTTGAATTCCGATTGAATTTGTTTGATGGTATTGAGCACGGCATACGGATCCTCGGTTTCCGCTTGTTCGCGGATCGCTGTGGCGCGGCGGTTGGCATCTTCAAAGGTTTGGTTCCACATTTCTTCGCGACGCATTTTCCAGAGGTCATTCACATCTCGCCATTGCTTCCAGCAGACATCTTTATCTTCTTTGAACATCCGAACGTGGTCGCCTTCATGTTCTACCGGTACTCCTTCGGTGAGCCATTTGAGGGCTTCGTTCAGCAGGTCTTTTGCGCCTCGAATATCGGCACCATTTTCGGCGGAATTGAGTTTTGCCACGGCCTCATGGATTTTTGTCTCGATTTTCTCCCGTTGTTGGAAGGATCCCAACTGCCGGATTTGCATCAATTCTTCGTGTTCTGTGCGCGTTTCTTCACACAGATTGCTAAATTTGTCCCACAGGCGTTCCCGGTCTTCTCGCAACAAGTGACCGGCATCTTTAAACATTTGAGAGATTTTGCGAGCATCGACCCAAAATTCACCGTATTTTCGGTCATGTTGTTCCAGTTCGAGAATCGCCTGTTCAATCTGTTCCGCCGTGACCGGCGTTTTTTGCTCAGACATCGTTGGTAACTCCTCTTGTAAAAGGTTCGTGAATGGATATGGCAGGTATCGGTTCTGCTGATTTGGGTGATTTCCTCCAAATCAGAATCGCATTATCTAACCGCACCGGTTGGTGCGTGTGAAGTGTCTAATGTATCAAATTTCAATCGTTCTGGCAACCGTTCTCTTTGGTCAATATCGTTCAAATCTTCTTTTTCCCGAATCACATCCACCTGACCGGCATCCCCAATCAAGACCACATTGGGGCGATATTCAATAAATTGCATCCACTGGGTCACATTGTATGCTCCCACCGGTGAGAAGATCAAGCGGGTTCCCCGGTCCAAGGGGGGCAAAAGTGAGCCTTCATCGATAATGTCAATATTCATACACAGGGGACCATAAATGACGGCGGGTTCATTAACCCCTTGTATTTCGCGATCCAGTTCAATCGTATATTTATACCAGTAGGAGGTGTACAGCAAGTTCACGCCGGCATCCGCTACATAGGAACGGCGCCCATCTGGCAGGCGTTTTGTCGCAACAACAGAGGTGATTAGATACCCCGCCTCATCGATAAGCCACCGGCCCGACTCTAAAAAGAGGCGTGGAAAATCACCCGGTCGCAAATGGCGATAGAGGGCATCGGTGATCCGCTCGGCATAGTCATCAATTGGCGAAATCGCTACCTCCGGCGGTAGATACATCCCTTTGAGGCGGCTCTTGGAGGGGAAACCACCGCCAATATCCAGATATTCGATCTTAAAACCAAATTGGTCTTCCAGTTCGTAAGCAAAGCACACCATTTTTTCCACTTCTCGCGCATACGCCGAGGGGTCTAAAATGTACGTCCCAATGTGGCAATGCAACCCGTTGATCGCTATTTTGCCGCCGCTGGCAATCCGTTTGACGGCATCCATTGCTTGCCCAGAATCCAGATTTAGCCCAAAACGTGACCACTGGGGATGGATGCCGGTATCCATGTTCAACCGGATGCCGATTTTCACGGGTTTACCCCAAGCATCTGCTACCCGCTCTATATCATAAATTTCATCAAAATGATCCAGGTTCACCATTGCCCCTTCACTTAACGCTTTTTGGAGAGCAAATGGTGACTTAAACGGGCCATTAAAAATAATGTCCTTCCCTTCGACTCCCAGCCGGCGCGCTTTGTCGTACTCCATTTCGGAGACCACTTCAGCAATGGAGCCTTCTTGGTGCATAATGGCACAAATTGCCTGCAAATAGTTGGTTTTGTACGACCAGCCAAAGGTAACATGGGGATAACGCGTGTTGAACGCCGTGAACATCTCCCGGTAGCGGCGGCGAAGTGTTGCCTCTGAATAGACAAACAACGGCGAACCAAATTGTGAAACCAACTGGTCAATACTGACTCCGTCAATGTCCTTCCGAATCTTCCGGGCATAATACGGACTGCTACCAAATTTGTTCATAAAACCGCTTTCCAACTTGATAAACACCGGTTTTTCATAGATTTTTTTCATGCCCATATCCTTTTCCATCTAGTTTTCACCCTGAGTCGTTATTTTCTGGAACATCTGCATATCCGTAACCAGCTCATCGGTGTAACGGATATACAGTTTGCCGGGGTCATAATCGAAGGTGGCCGGTAAAGGCAACTGGTAAATCTTACGGATGATATTCGCCGGAAGGTTGACTCCGACCCCAGTCGCAAAATATGACCATGCGGGAAAACGCGGATTGATTTCAATCAGATAAACCGTATCGCCATCGACCATACATTCCATTTCCAGTGGTCCCTTCCAACGATACCGCCGGATAAAGTTGGCTGTGACGTCTCGCATTCGCTCATTTTTGATGGTCACGCCCGTCCATATTTTACCCAGTGAGGTAATCCACATTTTTTTGATACCCACCTGCCCGAGCAACTCACCCTGCCCATCACCGACCGCCACAACGTTCATCTCTTCGCCAAAGACCATCCCTTGGACGATAACCGGGTAGCCCCATTCGGCAACCAACTTGTGATAATGCGCCACCGCTTCCTGATAGGTATAGGCTTTGTACGCCTTATAGAAAGCACCTTTAACCATCACCGGCAAACCGATCCGCTCTACGGCACGGTGCAGTTCTGCCAGCGAGGTTACCACCTTTGTGGGGGGAATACTCACCTGAATGGCCTCTGCAATATCAGCCAACCGGTCTTTGCCACGCAAGTTAAATTGATCCAAGGTTGGCAGGAACGTACGAATGCCCAGCGCTGCTATTTCGTGCTGGTATTTGGTAAAAAAGGGCAATTCTGCATCTAAACACGGCAAAACCACATCCAGCCCATAACTGTGTTTGATGTAGTGCAACCGTTGCAAATATGCCTCCGCATCCGCGGAGGGATAGGGCATAATGAATGCCTTATTGATAACCCAATCCATGTAGATGCCCGGCTCCTGAGTGTCGTATGCCAAACCCACAACATGGACCTTGAGATCGGGGTCTTCGTGCAAACTGCGGGCAACGCCTACCCCCGGACCCGGATTATCCACCGCATTAATCCCAGAAATACCCACATAGATTTCTGCCATACATGCTCCTTTCCAGCTTCCAGCCGCTAGATCAACTTGTGGGTCCGTAAAACATCTATAAAATCATTGATGTCCCGTTCCGCGTCTTCGGGTTGGACTTCAAAATCTGCACAGAGGTCTTCGACAATTTGCGATGGTGATTTTTGGGCGCGCAAGCCTTGCAGGATAGTCAAGCCGGTGGGGTTGGTCGTGAAGCTTTCACCTGTCGTTGGATCAAACACAAAACCTTCATCATTTATTGCCAATTGGTGCAGCCGGTTCATGGGGTCTCCTTTCCGATAAAGTCGTCGTCAAGCCAGATACGCTTTAGCTACTCTAATCAAGTTCGTTATGGTGCTTCTCATGTTCGTCGGGGTCTTCCTTGGAGTCTTCTTGTTGAAGAGTGACCGTTAGCGAACCGGTCTGTTTGACCCCGGTATTCGCCGGAGGTTTAATCCCCGCTTCGTGTAGCCTCATCGACCATGTTTTAATGGTCTCTTTTTGGGAGTCATTTAACTTTGCGTCTGGATGTAGGGGCAGATAGATTGCTAGGGGCATTTTGCCTTCTGCGACTTCTTCCCAAATTTCCTCCGCCAAATCGATCTGTTCTTCTGCATCCATTAGACCCCATTCCGAAAAATTGAGATATTCCCTGCCGTGATTGACATCCCGCGCTACCAACCACGAGACCGGAGCAATTTTACTGTACCAGGGCCACACCGTTTCATGGGAATGGCAATCATAACAAGATGTTTTAAAGATCGATTTGACACCGGGGGGAGCCTCTAAATCCGCCCGAACAACCGGATTTGTGCGCTCCACCGGCACAAATTGAATCCCGATAAACCCAAGCCCCAAAAGGACAACCATAATGCGTAATAGTGCTTTCATACCCTCTCCTCCACTGAGCCCTCGATATGGGTAATAACAAAAAGGGTAAAATCCCCGCTTTTTCCTTTAATTTGAATGTTTTCCAAGGTTTCTGTTTGTACCGGCAGGGTTAATCGATTTCGGACAGCTTGACTTACAATAACTTGACCGGGTTTGGCAATGGATTCCAGACGAGAGGCAAAATTGACCGTATCTCCAATGACGGTGTAATTCATGCGGTCTGGGGAGCCGATATTACCCACAATCGCCTCACCGCAATGGATGCCAATCCCTAGGGAAATGGGAAGGTCAACATCTTGTTGTTTTGCCTCCCGCAAGTATGCCGCAAAGATTTTCTGCATTTTCAAGGCGGCACGGACTGCGCGTTCCGTATCATCCGGTTTGCGGATCAGGGCACCGAAAACCACCATCACACTGTCTCCAATAAATTTATCAATCGTTCCGCCAAATTCGTGAATGACACCGGTCATTTTTGAGAAAATCTGGTTCAGAATACGCACCACGTGTTCCGGTGAGGTTTGTTCTGAGAATGCCGTAAACCCCCGAATATCCGCAAAAAGCACGGTTACATCCTGCTTAATACCACCTAATTGGATCTGACCCGGTTGTTTGAGGATCGTCTGCGCCACTTCCGGCGAGACGTAGTTCCCGAAGATCGTCTTCAGTTGATCCTGTTCAGCTTGTTGGGTTTCAATCCGTTTACCTGCCTGATTGACGATGACACCCAGCAAGAGAAACAACATCCCCGAGCCTAGGGTCAGCACCACACTGACCCGCCAGACGACAGCCCCGATTTCCCGGTCCATCCCTTCTAACGATTGGTCTAGCACCAGAACGTAGCGCACGGTATCGTCAATGGCAATCGGCTGCCCGGTACAGATCACATGATGCCCGTACTCCTTTTGGGTGCGCTCCTCGACAAACAACGTGCCGGCTAACGGAATTGTCGCTTCTTCATCTGTTTCGGTTTGCCCCAGTTCATCTGTTTCCAAACTGGCGATGATCTCCTGTGCCGCATTGACAACCAGCGCTTCGGTTATCTCTTTGTCTTCCGCAATATCTTCCAAATAATCCTGCACCTTAGCCAAAAAAGCATCTTCCGTTAAATGTCTTTGATGATATTGGAGTGCCGCTTCTCGGACCAAATCACCGATAAATTCAGATAGATATAACGCATTTTCCTGTGTGCGAGCGGTGATCTGCTGAATTTGAATGCGCGTAATCACGACCACCGTGATCGCAATAATCAGCAAGGAGACCAACGCTCCTCGCAGAAAAAATTGTGTTAATAACTGCCGGCGATATGAATATACCATGAACTTTTGCATCTCCATAACCAGATGTTACTTCCATATTTCCTAAGATGGTATCCCCTTCAGGGGGAGTGGGGGCACGTATTTTAGGGCAACCGGTTTACCACCAGCCCTCAATAGCGGAAATGTTTAATCGCCTCGCCCTTTTCCTCAATTTCCGTCATGGCTTGAATCCCCAGTTGCAGATGGATGTCGGTCCATTTGGCGGTCACCTGTTTATCGGATTGCTCTGTTTTGACACCATCGGGTGTAACCGGCACATCCGAGACCAACAATAACGCCCCGCGTGAAATCTCGTTATAATGCCCCACAATAAAAAGGGTGGCGGTTTCCATATCAATGGCAAGACAGGTCATGGCGCGCAGTTTTTCTCGGAACGCCTGATCATGCTCCCAGACACGGCGATTGGTCGTGTACACTACGCCGGTACGATATTCATAGCCTCCCTCGACGATCTTTTCGGAAACAAATTTATGGAGTTTAAACGAAGGTAGCGCTGGTACTTCCGGAGGATAATAATCATTGCTCGTCCCTTCGCCCCGAATAGCGGCAATTGGCAGAACAAAATGCCCTATTTCACTGGATTTTTTCAGTCCCCCACATTTACCTAAAAAAAGCACCCCTTGGGGACGAATCGCACTCAACAAATCCATGATAGTCGCCGCATTTGCCGACCCAATCCCAAAATTGATGATCGTCAACCCTTGACCATTACTCGCGGCTTGCATCGGCTTGCCCAGCCCGTACACTTGGCAATCAAACTGTTCCGCAAATTGCACCACATAATTTTGAAAATTAGTCAACAAAATGTACGATCCAAATTCTTCCAACGGCATACCGGTATAACGGGGTAACCAATTTTTCACGATTTCAGTACGGTCAATCCACATTCGTCCGTGTCTCCTTCTCGTTTGGATTATTTAACAGCAAATAAGTTACGAGCCTTTCGCCTCTACCCGTCTTCCCCACATCCACATTCCAATGGCGACGCCCATCATACCTAAGCAGAGCATCTGTCCCATGGAAAATTGCAAAAAGACAAATCCGAGATGGGCATCCGGTTCACGGAAGTATTCGATAAAAAATCGAACAAAGCCATATCCGAACACGTACATCCCGCTTAAAAAACCGAGAAACGGTGTTTTTTTGCGCAACAACCACAGTACAAAAAACAGAAAAATTCCCTCAAAAAAAGCTTCATACAACTGCGAAGGGTGGCGCAAAAGATTATCTCCCGCGTTTGGAAAGTACATCCCGATAGCGGCTTCCGTAACCCGTCCGTAAAGCTCGCCATTGATGAAATTCCCGATCCGTCCAAAGGTGTATCCCAAGGGAATTGCCGGAGCAAACAGGTCGGCAACGTGGAAAAAGTGCATCTGATGTTTGCGAGCAAAGAGAATCCATGCGATAATCACCCCGATCAGCCCCCCGTGATACGACATGCCGGAAATCCCCACAAACCGTCCCTCACGAAAGGGCAAAAAAATATGGATCGGGTCCTGAATAAGCATACGAAAGTCATAAAAAAACACGTAACCCAACCGCCCTCCCAAGATCACGCCCACAATCGCCCACATAATCGCATCGGCAGCAAAGTCTCGCGGATAGCGCAATTTGTCATGTGTTATCCGGTATTGAACAAGGAAGTACGTCAAGGCAAACGCCACAATATACATCGTGCCGTACCAGCGTATCGCAAAACTACCGACACTAAAAATAATTGGATTCATTTGAGATGGCAGATGTTGCCACCACTGGATAAAAGCCTCCACAAATTACTCCTTCAAAATAATCAAGAATGGGGTGTTACTTCCACTTCACACCAGTCATCGCCCATTGCCCGGCATTTGACTTGAACCCCCCAAAACGTGTCATCCCGACGTCGGAGGTGGTCATAAAAGTCATCGTTTAGTACTGGTTTCGTCGTGATGTCTTCACAATAGAGGAGATTCATCACTCCGGCGGCACCACCGGTCACTAGGTAACTCACCGGTCGAGTTGATTTACCGTACATCGCTAGGTAACTGTTGCTCTCATAATCACCATCGACCCGCAAGACCATTCGCTTGCCCGGGTCAAGTTCTGTCACCGTCCAATAGCCCCAACCCAGTGCGTTCACTACCGCCATCATACCACTGATCCAGTCTTCCCGGGTTTGGCATTGCGGCACCACCAACCCGTACCACTCATCCGATTCCATAATACCCCCAAAGGTATAAACGGCACAGACGTGACCCGCTTCCACAAACAGATCACGTGCCAGTTCTGGTTCGCCGGTAGCGTTGGTGATTGCCCTTGCCGCTTCATAAGTGATGTAATTGTAGTAATTGGCAAAATGGCGGGTGAGGTAAACACCAAAGGCGGGGATCAATCCATCGGCATTGCCTTCCAGGGGTATCCCCCGGACGGCATTTGTGATGCCGGCTTCATCTACTTGAGTGGGTATCCCCTTTCGACGCGAGGTGGCATCCCGGATGGTTACGCCTGTACCCACGGAAACCGGCACATACGGCATTTCTGGGTCAATAGCAACGTTAAACTCATTCTGAGAATGTCCCATGCTTAAACATTTTTCTTGAGCCACCCGGTAAAATCCGGGGGTTTTGTAATAGGCAATCGCCATAGCCGCCTGTATAAAACCGCAGGTGAAATAATCAACGGGTTGTTCGCGGACACCCCACTTTTCTTTCCAGCCCAGACTGTAGTGGGTAAGCGGTGTGACCACCGTTCCGCCGTTCTCCGGTAAACCGCTCAAATCCAGTGTACCGAATCCTAATTGCCCATAGATCGTGCTGGCAACACGCAACCGGTGCTGGGGGTCCCGAATGTGAGGGTGGGTTTCAAACAACCGGTGTAGCATCCCATAGGTACAGACCACTCCCCCGCGTGTTAAAATTTCGGCGGCAGGAATATAAGACCCCGCATCCTCAATGGTGCGCTGCAAAAACAGATTGTAATGGTTGCAGTGGAAGATCATCGGTTCGCCATAGAGTACCGCGAGACCTTCCTGCTCATGGAGCGTAATTTCCGCCTTGAAAGGTGTCATGTTCCCCTCTCCCTCGTTTAGTTGATGGTAATCGGTTTCCCTAAAATAGCGTGTGCCGCTTTTAGTAGCTTTTCTTCCAGCACGGGGTCATCCGGTGTGGACTCATCAATTTTACTTAGATTAACTCCCGCTTTTAACCCCACCCGGGCAACGATCAATTTGGCTTGTGCCCCTTTAGATTCCGCCGCAATGGCATCGATTATTTTTTTAAGCCGTCCCATAGCAACCCTCCCTGATCCGGTGAAAAATGGCATAAAATTCTGCTAATATCATAATTATAACAACTGTTGAACCTGCTGTTGGTACTGCTCACCAAAATTGGGGAAAAGTGCCTCTAGGGCACGGATCGCATCCATTTTAAGCAGGTAGTGAAAGGTAACGGTCACTTCCATTGCACCGAAAATACCGGTAATTAAAATTTGGTCATCCCAATAAAACCGGAAAAAGCCTGCGCCGGCATGTTCCACGACGTATTTGTTTGTCACCCGTTGCGAGTCCAGCCGGTCTAAATCCAGGGGTTGATCCAGCCGGAGCCGTAAATGAACGCCTTTTTCCAAGCAACAATGACCTATTTCCACATTTGCCACCCGGCTCATTGCAACATCTCTCCTAAATCTTCAGCAGTTTGGAGTACATTTCGGGTTACATCTTGAATTTCGCCGATCTCGCGCTCAATGTCTGCTAATTGCTCTACTAACCGTTTCAGAAGGGGGGTCTGTTGATCCACGGAGGCTAACGTATCATTGAAAATATCATATAGCCTTTGAATGGACTGCTCAATTAAGATGGCATTTTGGCTGATCGAGGCAAGCTCATCAACGATCGTCTCGGCACGACTGATATCCGTTTTCAATTGGTCCAAAATATCCGCGGAGTTCGCAAATAGGTCATCGAGATATATCTGCACTTTTCGGGTGGAATCCCGTGCTTCCAACGCCAGCCGGGAAAGTTCTTCGGCAATCACCCCAAAACCTCGCCCCCGGTCACCTGCCCGCGCGGCTTCGATGGTTGCATTGAGTGCCAACATATTGATGGCATCCGTTACCATATCATTTGTGTTCAGTATTTCGGTTAAATCCTGAATTCCACGTTCCAAAATATCCAGTTTGGTAATATGATCCCGGCTCATATGGAGGGTCGTTTCTGTCTCTTTTAGATGTTCTTGAATGGAGTGCAAGGTCTCTGCAGTTATCATCCGCACCTGTTGGTACTCCGCATTATTCGTCTCTGACAAAGACATTAACTGCGCATTCTGGTCGATCAAGGTTGACGTCATGGATCGGAACTTGAGCAACGTCTCATTGAGCCGGTCTTCATTTTCCAAACCAGCTTCAGTGACAGCAGAAAGGGTGAACCGGACAATATCCAACGTATTTTGGAGGCTCTCCAGTTGATCCGTTACGGAAGATACAGCCTCGCCACGGGCATCTGGCGCTTCGGATTCTGGATCGAAATCCGGCGGTGATGGGGGTGAAGATGGTACTTGCCGGTGGTACTGCTGAATCATCAGTCCAGCGGTGACGAGTAACATCAGTGAAAATAATCCACGGGCGAAAAGCCAAGGTAGCGGGTCATGCCAGCGAGTATCCAGCACAACGACAAATGCGGATAGAATCAGTAATATCGTGCCCAATCGAGGAAGCCAAGACATGGATACTCCTTGGAGAGAGGTTCGGTTTCATTCGCATTTTCGCACAAACCCGGCAACTTGTCAATCGTTTTCTAATGATCGAGACCGATGTCCGGTAATTTGCGGCATTTTTGCACAAGGGGTACCATTCCATGGGGCAAGAGGGGGAGGGTTAACTGAGATGCTGGGCAACATCGGTGGCATACGCCCGCAGCGCCGGTAACACACCGGCAAGCGCACTGAGAAGGATAATCCCCAGTGGCGCTAAGAGGAAGATCCATTGCGGTAAAAAGAGATGAAGCACAACACCGGTTTGTGCCCGAATAACGATACCTGCCACTCCTACAATCAACAGATAAAATCCGAAACCCACCAGCGACCCCCAGACGCCAATCAAGGTGGACTCTAGGATGATAACAGTGAACAAGGTACGGCGACGCGCACCCAATGCCCGCAAAATAGCAAATTGCTGGCGGCGTTCGCTAATGGTGTTGTAAATACTCGCCAAAATGGAGCCGGCGGCAACAAGCACCACGAGATAGGCTACAATCGTTAAAACCCGGTGAATCCAGCCCAATTTCTCAAATAAGTCTGCCATTACTCGTCCAATAGGATACGCCAGCGTTGCCATGTTGCCTTGTTTGTTGATCTCCTGATCCAGAAAGAAGCCGCCCTGTGGGTCGCGCAATTTGAGCATCACGACACTCACTTCTTTGTGCGCATCCGGGATAGGTTGCCCGCGTACCGGTTGGTACACCTCACCACTACCTCGCAGTACGTGCCCTGCCATCCGAAAAACACCTTCAATCGGAATCCAAATAACCCGGTCCGAAGGGGTATTGGTCGGCTTTAAAATACCGGTCACGACATAGTCCTCGTCATGGTCGTGCCCCCCTGTGCCCAAGCCGTGAGTTGGGTGAAAGGTATCGCCCACCTTCAGACCTGTTTTTTGCGCGGCGAAACTACCGAGCACCGCTTCCTGCCGGGTGGAATCAAAAAATCGACCGTGCTTCAGTTCGTATTTTTTGCCTTGCTGGTACTCAAAATCCGTGAAGAGCACATCCGTCGTACCGACAATCCGAAAACCCTTATAATGGTCTCCGACAGCATAGGGAATTGCCAGTTCCACGCGGGGGTCACGCTGCATCTGCTGGAACAATCGCCACGGGATATTGCCCGGCGAGGTCTCCAAATGAAAGACGGCATTTAACACCAGTTGCAACGGGCTACCCCGTGCTCCTAAAACCGCATCAAAGCCGAAGTTACCACCGGTAAATGCCCGGTAAGTCTGGGTTTGTAAACTGAAAACCGCCATCACCAATCCGGCGGCGAGCGCCACTGAAAAGGTGGTAACCAGTGTTGAAAGGGCATGTTGGCGCAAACTACGCCAAACAATGCGGATCAAACCACGGAATTTTGCCATAACGGTCTGTCTTTTAATCAAAATTGCCTACCAAAGAAGGTATGGCAACGCCTACGCTAATACCCGGTTAATCGTTTCAAATGGAATCACGTGATCAAACTGAGCCAACATTGCTGGGTCGTGGCTGACCAGTAGCAGAGCCGCACCTTGTTCGGCGCAGACTCGACGGATCAAGTTGAGTGCCTCCTGTGCATGGTGCACATCCAGATTGCCAGTGGGTTCATCGGCGAGAACCAGTTGGGGTTGGTTCGCCAATGCGCGAGCCACCGCAACCCGTTGTTGTTGTCCGGCAGAAAGTTGTGACGGCCGGTAGTGCAATCGATCCGCCAAGCCGACGGTTTCCAGCAAGTAGCGCGCCCGTTGCCGGTCAATCCCCTGCCCGAACATCATCGCCAACTCGACATTTTCGAGCGCCGTGAAACCATCCAATAGGTTAAACGCCTGAAATATGTAGCCGGTGCTTCTGGCGCGCACGACATCCCGCTCCGGCTCTGATAGCGCCGTAATCTCCTGTCCATCAAGGAAAATCTGCCCGCTATCTGCTTGTAAAATTCCGGCAATCAGGTGGAGAAAGGTCGTTTTGCCGGAGCCACTGCGTCCATGAACGGCAATTTGGTCACCGGAGGAAACGTGAAATTCCGGTACGTCAATAATCGGTAAGGGGTCGCCATCTGGCGTGTAATAGCTTTTTTTAAGGTGGGTGACAGTAAGAAGTGGTGCAGAATCCGGCATCGTATTCCCAACAGGTGAACGTTCACAATTGTTTACCCATCGCCGCGGCAATTTGGCGACATTGGTCTATCATCATTAAAAATTGAGCGGGGTTAAGGGATTGGACGCCATCCGAAAGCGCTTGATCCGGGTCTGGGTGAACTTCCACCAGTAAGCCGTGTGCTCCTGCCGCTACCGCCGCCCGTGCCATTGCGGGTACATATTCCCGAATACCAACGCCATGGCTCGGATCGGCAATGACCGGCAGGTGGCTGCGCGCCTGTAGGGTCGGAATTGCGGACACATCAAAGGTGTTGCGGGTGTAATTCTCAAATGTGCGAATCCCCCGTTCGCAGAGTATGACTGCCGGATTGCCTCCTGCCATGATATATTCCGCCGACATCAGCAGTTCTTCAAGGGTCGCGGAAATGCCTCGTTTGAGTAAAACGGGTTTGGGGAGCGCCCCCAACTCCTTGAGGAGATCATAATTGTACATGTTACGGGCGCCCACCTGAAAAATATCGACGTAATCCTGCATCAGTGGTAATTGCGATTTATCCATCACTTCCGAGACAACCAGTAAATCGTACCGGTCGGCGGCGGCACGGATCAGCTTTAAACCGGGTTCCCCCAATCCTTGAAATGAATAAGGCGACGTGCGTGGTTTGAATGCGCCACCGCGCAGGATTTTCGCGCCGCTTTCCTTGACGATTGCCGCAACCGTGTTAATTTGCGCTTCGGACTCAATCGAACACGGTCCCGCCATGAGGATCACCTCGTCTGGGCGCCCGATCTCCACATCGCGAATGCGGATGGTGCTGTCCGCCGGATGGAACGAACGATTGGCTAATTTGTAAGGTTCTGTAACCTGATGCACGTAATCAACTCCATCCAACACCGCTATTTTGTCCGGGTCAAAAGGGCGATGATTTCCGAGGGTCCCCCAAGCGGTACGTTCCACTCCAGAGATACGCTGTACCGGAATACCCCACTCTGCAAAGCGATGTTCTACCTGTTGAATTTGCGCTTCTGTGGCATGTTTTTTCATTACCACCAGCATGATATCTCCTTCATTAAGATATGCTTCCCAGCGAATTCGGCAAGAGTTGTTTGCACGGAAGATTAGCCGCGCCATTATAAAACGTGGCGAATTCGTTGACATCTATTTATTCCAAAATCAGCGGAGTCACTCGTATGAGAAAAATGTCCCGTACACGTGCCATCCGGCTATGATGCAACGGGGTACGGTGAATAATATAACGCACCAAATTTCACTGGGATAAAATGGCATCGCAAGTCTGGCATGGCTCTATTTCCGTGCAGGTCACTCCGCTTCAGGCTCGTTCTCATCCCCTTTAAGTGGACGCATCATCGGGAAAAGTAACACATCGCGGATGCTGGGAGCATCGGTCAAGAGCATCACCAGCCGGTCAATACCGATACCACAACCGCCGGTGGGGGGCATACCGTATTCAATCGCGGTGAGGAAATCTTCGTCCAGTACTTGTGCTTCTTCATCCCCCCGTGCTTTTAAGCCCATTTGTGCTTCAAACCGCTCCCGCTGGTCGATGGGATCATTTAACTCGCTAAAGGCATTCGCGTACTCCGCATTGGCGATGTACAACTCAAACCGTTCGACGGTTTTATCGTCGCTCCGGTGTTTTTTCGCCAGCGGGGAATTTTCCACCGGGAAATCCATCACAAACGTGGGTTGTACCAATTTTGGCTCGACCCATACGTCAAAGATTTCTTCCAGTAAATGTCCGCGGTCCATCGTATCATCCACGACAATCGGTTCTGGGACACTCGCTTGCGATGCCGAGTCATTCGGGTGCTCCTGATGAAACTGTGTGCGCAATTCCAGCGCGGTTTCATTGAGCTGGTGGATGACTTCGCGCAATTGAGCCTCATCCATCGACTTCGTATCAAAACCGGTATGCGTTTGAATCAGGTCGAACCACTTTGCCCGGTGGAACGTACTCAGGTCAATCTCCATGCCCTGATAGGTAATATTCAGCGTCCCCAACACGTTCTGGGTGACGGTCTGGATCAATTTTTCAGTGATGTTCATCATATCATAGTAATCGGCATACGCTTGGTAAAACTCCATCATAGTGAATTCCGGGTTGTGGGTGCGGTCCATCCCTTCATTACGGAAATCTTTGCAGATTTCATACACCCGGTCAAATCCCCCGACGATCAACCGTTTGAGATAAAGCTCATCGGCAATGCGCAGATAAAGCGGGATATTAAGGGCATTCAGGTGCGTTTTGAACGGGCGGGCATTGGCGCCGCCATAAAGCGGTTGCAGGGTAGGGGTTTCGACCTCCAAAAAGTGGAGACCATCCATAAACAATCTTGTTTCGCGGATGATCCGGCTACGGAGTTCAAACGTTCGCCGCACATCGGGATTCATAATCAAATCAGCGTAACGCTGGCGATAGCGGATTTCCTTATCTTTCAAGCCGTGCCATTTTTCGGGCAACGGATGAATCGATTTGCATAAAACAGAAATCGCGCCGGCGTGGATGCTTTTTTCACCGGTTTTGGTGGTAAAGGCGTAGCCTTCTGCACCTAAAAAATCGCCGACTTCGAGTTTTTTGAACAGTCCGTTATAAACATCTGCTCCCACGTCATCCCGCCGGATGTAAATCTGGATTCTACCGGAAGCATCTTCCAGATGGCAAAACGAGGCTTTACCCATCCGCCGTAAGGACATGATCCGCCCGCACACCCGGACATTTTCTTGACTCTCGCTCAGGTGTTCAAATTGGTCCACCACTTCCTGCGCAAAATGGGTGCGGTCATAGCGGTAGGGATACGGATTAAAGCCTTGCTGGCGGATTGCCTCTATTTTAGCGATCCGCTCCGCGATCAAAGGGTGCTGATGATGTTCTGCTGCCATTTTAGAGGTTTCCTTTCTATGATATTCACTATGATATTTAATTAGCTAAAATTGCCATAATCTGATTAAAATCGTCCGGTAAACCGGAGGTAAACTGCATTTTTTCTTGGGTGTGCGGGTGCACAAACTCGATTTCG
>RFFQ01000134.1 GCA_003697105.1 Gemmatimonadota bacterium
CTAAAACCACCCTCTAACACGGATACATAGGAGTCAAGCATCATAATCAACATCCTCATCAAAAATACAAAATAGGGTTCATACTCAAAAGGACACCATCAATCAATAAAAAACCACTTTTCCAGAGTTTTCAGTGTCCATTATAGATTTTCCTCATTTGGTTGTATTAAAGCTAGAGCCGTCTGGAGTTGCCCATCTCCCTGATGTTTTGGAAGCGGTTAAACCCATGCGGCGATTTCATTTTACCAAACCCCTTGCCCTACGGATTGTGTCCGCTAAATCCACAGGAACATGTTTTACAAGTGCGTAATATTAGGATTGAACCAAAACCCGTTGATCCCCAATTCGGTATGTCAACCCGATCTTATCATAATATTCTAAAAATGGCACAGAATACTTGCGGCTGGTTTCATCGAGCAAGGTTTTGGCATCGCTCATGGTCATCCTGTCATGCTGGGTTAAGTAATGTTCAATCCGTCGTTTCCCTTCTTCCACAACGTCAGCGTGGGTGATCAGCTTGCTGGTAATCTTAATGAGCCGTCCGCTATCGATCAACGCTGTGAGGATTTCCGTTAGGTCTGGGTCATCGCCAAATTTGGCATACAGATGATCCTGTTCTGGGGGGGTGAAGCCGGCATCCCGGCAGAATTGTTCAAGGTGTTGGCGTAATTTTTCCTGCGTGGGCGAAAATGTAATCTGGTGCGTTACCAATTGGATTTTATCCTCGTGGATGTTGATACTCCCTTGCTTCATCAGGGCTTTCAGGGCAAAATCCAGAATTTGGGGGCTGAGTGAGGCGGGTAATGCTTTGCTGAGCGCCGCTTTGGGCATTCCCCAGCGCAACGCAAACTGCTGGTGAAACGTTTTGAGTTGGCTCAAGATGGTGCCGGTTACTTCCCGGTAAAAGACAGAATGGAGCCAGATTTTCCCGATGGGTATGATAATGTTCTGGGTGATGAGTGTTTTGCCTTCCTGATGGACGACCGGCAGGTGTAATCCGAGTTCTCGTGCCACGTTTTCAGGGGTGATGCCGGCATATTTTGCCTGATATATTTTTTGTTCGATGATTTCTTGCGGATCGCCTTTTTCCAATGTTCGCAGTACGGAAAGGACGTGTTGGTCGGCAGATTTGTGTTTGCGTGGGTTGGGGTCGATAATCATTCCCCCGCCGATGGTGCGGAGCGGTGAATAACTGCGGATGACATAGCGGTCACCTCTGGCGGCGATGACCGGGTTTTCCAGCCGGATTTGGACCAACGTATCCTCACCGGGGATCAGGGAGTCCCGCTCCAGCAATGAAATCCGCCCCAGCACCTCATTTGTGCCCAGATGAAACCGGATGCGGGTGCGTTGTTTCAGTGCCCGTTCAACCGTTGGGAGCAATTTAAATCGCGCGTCCAGCATATAGGACATCTGAAACTGACCCGGTTGTACGAGCACACATCCGCGATGGATTTCCAGATGATCCACCCCGTGGATCGCTAAGGCCACGCGCTGGCCCGCAGCGGCAGATTCAACTTGTTCCCCATGCACTTGAATCGAACGAACGCGGACCTCTTTTTCTTTGGGGAGTAGGGTCAAGGTATCGCCCACATTTACTCGCCCCGACCAGCAGGTGCCGGTGACGACGGTTCCCGTACCGGTGACGGTAAAACTGCGGTCAATGGGCAACCGGAATGCCCCAGAATCCCGGCGGGGGATAATCTCTTGAGCTTCGCGATCCAGTGCCGCCCGAAGTTCCTCAATCCCCATGCCGGTGACGGCACTTACGGCAATCACCGGACTGCGATTTAGAAATGTTCCTTGGGTGGCAATGTAAATATCATCTTTAATCAGTTCCAGCCAATCTGGATCATCGATCAAGTCCGATTTGGTCAGCACAACGATTCCCCGTTGGATTTCCAGTAAACGCAGAATATCCAGATGTTCGGTGGTTTGCGGCATCACACCTTCATCGGCGGCGACTACCAGCAAGACCAAATCGATACCGGTCGCTCCGGCGAGCATATTTTTGATGAAACGTTCGTGCCCCGGCATATCGACAATTCCGGCGTGGATGCCGGAAGGTAACTGTAGCCGGGCAAAACCAATATCAATGGAGATGCCCCGGTCTTGTTCTTCTTTGAGCCGGTCGGTATTGATGCCGGTCAGCCGGCGCACAAGTTCGGTTTTGCCGTGATCGATATGTCCAGCGGTGCCAATAATGATGTGTTTCATGGGTTGTTCCTAAGACTGAGAGTTCGGGGATTCTGTCCACGGGGATGCCGGAGTGTCAGGTTCCGGTTGGTCTATTTCCCGAGATTTGGGGTAACTCCACTGGGCGACAAAGATGCTGATTTCGTACAACCCTAATAACGGGATTGCCATCAAGCACTGGCTGATGATATCCGGGGGGGTCAGTAATGCTCCCGTAATGAAAATAATAACGACCGCCATGCCGCGTTGCGCTCGCATCACCTGCGGGGATAAAATACCCATTTTTGCTAGAAAAAACGTGACGACGGGGAGTTCAAAAATAACCCCGAACGCTAGCAGTAGGCGAGTGGCAAAATTGATGTATTCTCCAATAGCCCATACATCTTGAATGCTTTCAGTGGCGAACGAGTGGAGGAAATCCAGCGCAAACGGCATCACCACAACGTAGGCAAAGGTACTGCCCGCCAGAAAAAAACCACCCCCGGCGATCAATACCGGGATGACGTATTTTTTTTCGGATTCCAACAGCCCGGGGGCAACGAATTTCCAAATTTGGTAGATCACCGCCGGTAATGCCAGAAAAAATCCACCGGTAATCGCCAATTTCAGACGCACGATGAACCCCTCGGTTGGTTTGAGCATTTGCAGTGTCAAATCCTTCGGGACAGGAGTCAGTAAGGCGGAGAGCATCTCTTCCGAGATGAACCAGCAGAGTACGGCGCCGATAGCAATTGCACCCAGTGCATAAAATAGCCGCCAGCGCAACTCTTCCAAATGTTCGAGGAGGGTCATTCCTTCAGCCATAATCTATATTTATCCTACTAAAAAAATAGCGGTTAAGAAAGCCATGTTCTCACCGCCTGTTGAATACCGTGTAAAATAGGTTTCGTCATTTGGTTGGGGTTGGTATCCTGAAGAATACTGAAACGTTATTTATGCGGTATTGAATCGGTTTCGTTCTTTGTGTTACGTTGTTTTTTTACGACCAAATTCCCGGAATGGGAGTGCCACAGTGGGGGCAATTTCCATCTGTACCCAACCGGTTTTGTAAGATGTAAAACCCCTGCCGTTCGATCAACAGGGTCTGGCACTGCGGGCAGTACGTATTTTCCCGGTGATTCACTTGACCGGGTAGGTTACCGGCATAGACAAAATGGAGTCCCGCTTCTTCGCCGGTAGCGACCGCCCGGAGCAACGTTTCCCGGGGGGTTCTCGTGGGACCGGTCATTTTATAATCCGGATGAAACGCCGTCACATGCCACGGGATGTCCGGGGATAAATCTGCTAAAAATTGAGCAATCTCCCGCAATTCTTCCGGGGAATCATTAAAATTCGGTACGATGAGGGTCACAATTTCCACCCAAAATTGTTTTTCTACTAACTGTTGGATGGTTGTCAAGACGGCGTCCAATGTACCGCCGAGCTTGCGATACTGCCGGTCTTGGAACGTTTTCAAATCAACTTTGTACGCCACGACGTACGGGCGAATGTAGTCCAACACCTCTTCGGTCGCATTACCGTTAGAAACATAGGTACACTTCAAGCCGTGAGGTTGGGCACGTTTGAAAATTTCCACCGCCCATTCACTGGTAATCAGGGGTTCATTGTAGGTGCTGGTTAGGATGGGTGCATTGTGTTGAAGGGCAATATCAACGATAGCTTCGGCGGATATTTGCCGGTAATACCCACTGGCGTTTTCATCGCGTAAGGTCTGGGATGTCAACCAATTTTGGCAGTAACTACAATGCAGATCGCACCCTAACATGCCGAAACTGAGGGCTTTTGAGCCGGGCAACACATGGAAAAACGGTTTTTTTTCAACCGGATCGACTTGTAACCCGGCAACGTAGCCGTGGGGGACTTTGAGTACCCCTCCCGCATTGAATCGGACTTTGCAAATACCGGGTCGATGGGGAGGGATTTTACAGCAGTGCCCGCAGGCAACACAGCGCACCCAATCTGGCTGGTCCGGTATGGGCGCCCATAGCTCCCCTACAACGGTCTGCTGGGCAAGACGTTGAAAGAGGGTTGGGTTGGCGGTGGTTGGCATGTTTCACCTTTTGCCATCAATCAATTAAATACTTTTTCGATATTCATTACAATAAATTCTTCTTCGCCGGCGGGGACTTTTATAGTTACCACTTCACCCCGCTGTTTGGTCATCAGGGATTTGGCAATCGGGGCGGAATAGGCAATGATGTTTTTCTCCAGATCGTAATCCCCTTCGCCCAAAATGGTATAGGTGATTTCCTCACCGGTATGCAGATTTAGCAGGTGCGCCCGGGTTCCGATACTAATCGTTGTCCCGGAGATACTGAGGGTTTCGATGAGTTGGGCGCGATTCATTCGCATCATCACATTTTGCAATTTGGTAGCGAAGGTGCGTTGTTTATCCTTGGCGGCATCGTATTCTGCATTTTCGCTCAAATCTCCCAAGGCAGCCGCTTTTGAAATCTCTTCTGCGATGGTCGTTTTGAGTTCGCGCTCTAGGTATTGCGCTTCATCTTTTAGGCGATTTAGTGTCGCGCGGGTCATGTAGATAGGTTCCATGATGATCCTCCGGTTTTTCTAGGGTTACGATGATTGGATTTCACTCATGCGGAGCATCTCTCGGACTCGCTGGATTTGGGTCAAGAGAAATCGCTGTTTATCCCACAAGGTGAGATAGTGGGAGTCTTTGGTACCTTTTTCTTCGCGGGCGGCGGCCATTTCGCGGGTAATTTTGGGCAATTCTTCCATCAGGAGCATTTCAAACCGGTCTTCCATCTCTTTGTATTCGGCGGCGGTGACTTTTTGCTTTTCCATACTTTTACGGGAGTGGAGCGCATCCTCAAAATAGTGGGAGAGGGTTTCCAGAATATGCACCCGATTTTGCATTTCGAGGATATCCATCACCTGTTCCTGATCGTGGATCCGAATGGAACTGGAGGTAAGGTAGGTTTCCAAGAACTTCTCGACGACGTTATCATCAAATTCCCCAATGAACCGGTTGAGGATGTTTCTATTGACCACGAGGGTATAGACGTTCTCACGGGATTTACCGGCGGGTATCCAATCGAGCATATTCACGAGTTTGTAGAGGATCAACTTCATATCCATGTTGTGGATATGATTTTTTAGGTGCTGGGTTAGGAGTTCCGTTGCCAACCATGTAAACGTATTGGGGTTTTCGGTCACTTGTTCGGCGTACATTTCCAGAGCCATGTTGATCTCTTCCCATTTGCCGGCCCGGACGAGTTCTTTCAGCGCCATTCGGCGGATTCGCACCGCGGAAGCCTCTAATGCCGTTAGATAGACATCTGCCCAGTTGGGCTTTTCCCGCACCAATGTTAGTACTCGTTCCGCATCTGCCGTATAGAGAAGTTTTGAGACATCTACGGCGCCTTCAAACAAGGCTTCACCGGCTTCGGGTACTCCATGTTGGGGGGATTTTTGGGCGAGTTTTTCTGCTAGAAAATAGGCTTGGATGCGGAGTGCTTTTTCCTCCTCCGTATTCATAATTTGGTCGGCAAGATAGGTATGACATTGCGCGCGTATTTTATCATCTAGATCGTCAAAATGGTCTTCAATCAACGTTTTGATGATGCGGAGTTTATTCTCAATTTGATCTTGTTGGAGAAAGCGCTCATAAATTTCTTCGTGGAGGGGCTTCGGAGCTTCGCGGAGGGCGTAGATTTGGCGTTGGCTTTGGGACGTATCAAAGTGGGGGTCTTCCCGAAGTAAGGGGGTGACGGATCTCCACCATTTGTCCCACTGCTGAGGTTTGAGCAGTTTTTGTTGCACCAACAGCCGCTTAATGTCATCGGTGCGAGCTTGCCGGTTGAAATCCATCAAGACCAAAGCGACAATATCGGTTGGTTTTTCCTTGACCATCTGTTTGATTTTGTCCGGGTCATCCAGCAAAGCGGCTCGCAGCCCGTCTGCCGGTATGGGTTCTAGTTTTTCGGCGATTTTCCACGCCATGCCGGTGATGGTCTCCCGTTGGAATTTGACATCGACCGACGTTTCTGTTGTTCGGAGCACTTTGCCGACACCCCGAATGGTGTGGTACACATAGTCTCCCTCTTTCACGTGTTGGTAAGGCTGAATTTTATCATTTACGACATTCCACGTCAGATAATAGCCTTTTTGGGATGGGAAATCGATAGTGATGCCTTTGCGGTCTGTTTTTACGACCCAACCCTTCCCCAAATCGGGGTGTTCCACCCGGTCCCCCGCATGGTATTTCATAACTCCTCCAAAAATATATCGCGGTTTAGTACACTGTAAACAGGGTTATGTTAGCCCGACATGCTTTATTTTTGGCACATTCAAGCTCGAAAACCCTAACGTTACACGGTAATTGAGTTTGTTAAAACGGTAGTATATGAACGATAGACTGTCAAGTGATTTTTATCCGCCGGATGTTCGCCGGTGCGCTGTACTTTGGCAGTGTGTCACGCTGATGTGCATCAAAACTTGGTCTTGTGGGCAACATTATTTCCCGGCGGATTTTGAGTGTTGGGTTTGTTGTTGGTATGTACGGTAGATGTCCATTCGTTCTTTCATGGTTTTTAATAGCAGTAAAATGAGAGTCCGGTCACTGCTTTCCACGTTATGGATGTAATCACGCAGATATTCATCTTTAATGGGATGCTCACGCTGATATTGGCGCACTAAACATTCATGCCGTAAATAACGCATTACGCTAATTGCCGCATGATACATCACTGAAATATGATCCACCGCGGAGAGTTCATAGGGGGTGATAAAATCCGGAGGGTTAGTCGGATCCCCGCCTAACCCTCGAAAACCAAAATAACGCGCCTCTTTCAAATGCCCGACCAGTGTTTTTGCCAACTCTAAGAGCTGTTCTGGACCATCCGGTGTGGCATGGAGCTTTTCAAAATGGTGCAGGAGATATTCAATTTCCTGAGAGGCTTGCTCCAAAAAGTTATCCCGATCCCGTAAAAACGCCGCTCGGTTTTGAAATTGGATGGATGGTATTGCCTGAGGTTCCATATGGTTCAATCCAGTAGTTCTTCTTTGAGTTCTTGGAGGTGTTTTGACCGCCGTTGGGCACTCATTCCCAGATTGTGACGGGGATAGGCGTTTGCCAGTGTGGTAAATGTTTCAATTGCATCATCATATCGTTCGAGCTTGGCGAGGGATTCCCCTTTCCAATACATGGCGCGGATTTTGGTTTCGGTATCCAGATTTTCGGTTGCCAGTGTGGCTTCAAAGCCTTCAAGAGCTTCCCCGTAGGCTTCGTTATAATAATGTTCATTAGCGGTAACAAACACCGGGATCGCTTTTGATTTCGCCGGTGCTTCCACGGGATGGTTTTCGAGAGGTGTTTCTTTTTCCGTCATGGTACATCCTTTCTATAGGGTGTGAAATAAAATTTGATTAACTTAATTTAGAATTCAGCAGAATTGGGTACTCGCGGGAACGGAATCACATCGCGGATGTTTTTCATTCCGGTGAGATACATCACGGCGCGCTCAAAACCGAGTCCGAAACCTGCATGGGGTACAGTGCCATATCGCCGTAAATCTAGGTACCACCAATAATCCGGTTGGTGCAACCCCAATTCATCAATGCGTTGGCAGAGGACATCGTAGCGCTCTTCACGTTGGCTCCCGCCGATGAGTTCTCCCACGCCGGGTACCAGTAAATCCATAGCGGCGACGGTGTTGTTGTCATCGTTGACCCGCATATAAAAGGCTTTGATGGCTTTTGGATAATTCATTACAAAGACCGGTTTTTTCAACGCAACTTCCGTGAGATAGCGTTCGTGTTCGGTTTGGAGGTCAATACCCCATGTGACGGGATAGTCAAATTTCTGGTTAGCTTTTTCCAGCAATTGGATGGCATCGGAATAGTCTAGCCGTTCAAAGCCGCTGTTGAGCATGTGTTCCAGCCGTTCGATCAGCCCGTTATCAATGAATTTATTGAAAAATTCCATTTCTTCAGGGGCTTTTTCCATCACGTCTTTGACAATATAGCGCACCATGTCCTCTGCCAGATCGGCATCATCATATAGATCGGCGAAAGCGATTTCTGGCTCAATCATCCACAATTCGGAAATATGGCGGGGCGTGTTGGAGTTTTCTGCCCGAAAAGCGGGTCCGAAGGTGTACACGTTGGCGAAATTCATACAGAAGGTTTCAACTTCCAGTTGCCCACTCACCGTCAAATTAGTTTCCTTACCGAAAAAATCTTTAGAGAAATCCACTTCTCCTTTTTCGGTGCGGGGCACGTTCAGCAGATCGAATGTGGTTACCCGGAACATTTCACCGGCGCCTTCGCAATCACTTCCGGTGATGAGCGGGGTATGCACATAAACAAACCCGCGATCTTGAAAAAAGGAGTGAATGGCGTGGGCAAGTAAACTTCGGACACGAAACACCGCGGTAAAGGTGTTGGTGCGGGGGCGTAGATGGGCAATGGTTCGTAAAAACTCAAATGAATGGCGCTTTTTCTGTAAAGGGTAGTCCGCATCCGCCAACCCGACGATGGTAATTTCGTGAGCTTTAATTTCAAACGCTTGTTTGGCGCCGGGAGATTCGACGACTTCCCCGGTAACTATCAGCGATGAGCCGAGGGTAATTTTAGAGACCGCTTCAAAATTAGCCAGAGATTCATCAAATACAATTTGGATATTTTTAAAGAAAGAACCGTCGTTGAGTTCAATAAATCCAAACGTTTTGGATAACCGGCTGGTACGTACCCAACCTTTCAACTGTACGGATTCTCCGATGAGTTTGGTATAAGCTCCTCTAAAAAGCTCTTTTACGGTAATGGGTTTCACGCTTCTCCTCCTGAATTAAATCAAAACAGTTTTATCGTCTGCTTCCATTTTTGCCAATGCTTCTTCAGCGACTTCCCGAATTAAGGGGTCACTATCCCGTAACGCGGCTTGGAGTGCCGCGATTTTCTCCCGGCGTTGAAGTTCCCCGATAGCAAAGATGGCACATGCTTTTAGCCAATTATCATTCCCATGCAGCATCAGATCGAGAATTTCGTCGGTAGAGGGTTGCTTTAATTCCCATCGATTGGCGACGGTGCGTTGCAACTCCTGCGGTGACATTTGGTCGTAAAGCGGGAGCATTAACCGGATGAGGTCTTGTTCACCGACATTACCAAGGGCTTCCAGTGCATTCGCGCGGGTGCGGCTATCGACATCTCGTCGTTTGAGGAATCGTTCCACGAGCCGCAAAACTTGACTGTTCCCCATGGATTCTAAAATCCGCATGACCAACGTTTTGATCTCTTCATTACGGTCTCGCAAGGCTTTGATCAACAGCACAACCGCGCGTTTTTCGGGTACGCGTTGTAAGGCGGAGATGTACATCACATTTTGGTACGCTTGACGGAGTTCCGTTTGGGCGAACAGCAAAAGAAATTCCTCATTCTCTTTGGAGCCAATTTTGTTTAGCGCCATAATCACGAATTCTTTAGTACGAACCGGAACGTTCACATCTTTCAGCACATCGACCAATGGGGCGACACTGACTTCACCCATTGCCGCTAAGGCGTCAATGGCGTTATTTCGGATTTTGGGCGAATCATTTAAGGCATGGATCAAATGGGGGATGGTCTTTGGATTTTGGATCTTCTTCAAGGCACTGACTGCCACTCGACGGACATCCCGGGACGAATCTTTCAGCATCATTACAAAATCATTTGTGAGTGTGGGGTCCTGGTTTTGGCAGAGCTTTTCCAAGGCAGAAACGGCTTCATAACGAACTTCCGCCGATACATCCTTGAGGAAGTGCTGTAATAACGGGATGTGCTCCGCATTTTCCGTCTCGCCAATGGCGTTTACTGCCAACGCGCGGACGGTTGGGTCTGTAGAGGAGTACATCTGTTGCAAGACCTGAAAGGCGTGATCCCGTACGGACTTAATTTTGGACTGCAACAAGATTGAGATCACCCGGGACCGGACCACCGGATCCGGGTCTTCTAATAAGCCGAGGAGATAGGTTTCCACGGGTCCACCCAATTTTCCGATAGCAACTGCCGCTGCCGCCCGAACTTTTTCGGACGGGCTTTTTAAGTATGGCAATAATTGAGGGGAAAGTTCATTAAATCCAAAATTACCCAGCACCTCCAGAATTTTTTCCTCGATACGGTAACTTTTCTTTTCCATCACATTCAGCAAGGTATCGGCAATCTTGCGGTCTCCCACCTGTCCCAGTACTTCTACGGCGAAAATGCACATTTCTTCGTCTTCTTCATCAAGGGTTTGCACCAGCCGTTTCAGTTCTGCGCCACTAATTTTTGCCACCTCATCGGTATTTACGGAAGTCAAATCTACATTTCGATCTTGTAATAACGTGATCAACGAATTCACATACTCCCGTTTTTGGCGCCAACTGAAAAAGCAATACATGATGGCAATGCCCAAACCAAAATAGGTGATACCTTGCCACGGGAGGGTATTTGCCAGCGCGATATTTTCATTACCGACGGAGAAAATACCGAAAATCAAAATGATAACTCCTGCCGTAATACCCCCAATGCGCGAAATCATCTCGATGAATGCCCGCGAACGTCCCCGTAGATTTTGCGGCACGGCGTTGTAAATCATAGATGCCACCGTTGTTTCAATCGCCTTGCGCAGATTCACCTTGACGAACCGCCCCCAAGCACCTGCAAAGAACAAAGCGGGTACGATTGAAGCCACTTCCGGAGTGACATTATACCACTCAAACACAAAACCAAACGGGGCAAATAACTCGGGTGGGGCAAATGGTGCCGCTAGAATTAACAGAAAACAGGACACGGTGACGACCGGATAGATCAGTTTCACCGTCCCCACGCCGAACAGCGTCAACAAGCGCGGTACCACAAACAACGGGATGAGGATGGTGAGTAGCTCCGCAAAAGCGGCAAATTGACCCAAAAAACCGGTCAAAGAGTCCGAATCCCCAAAAGAGGCATCAAACACTTCATTATATTGGTAGCGCAAAATTTCCAGACCCAGTACCATTGCAAAGGTCGCTCCGGCAGTGACTCGCAACAACGGGGATTTGATGACAAACCGAAACCCCTGCTTGAAGCTTTCCATATTGGAAATTTGGTTGCGTTTACTGGTGCGGCGCTTTTTGGGTGTTTCAAACCCTTCCAGCGTGGGAAAGACCTGACTGACAAACATCACCAACATCATGTTGGCTATCGTTAAGGCAATACAGAGGAAGTTAAGGTTGCTGGTGCCGCCCACCGCCGTCACAATAAAAGGCAGACCGAATCCACCCAAAATCATCCCAAAACGTTGACCGGTGGAGACAATGGGAATCAACCGTTTAAACTGGAGGGTATCAAAATAAGCAGAGGAATATTTTTCCAGATGTACATCTTGGATGTTGATCATCATCATGATGGCCGCATAGGCGCAGGCATACGCCCCTAAGCGGATTGCTGTAGAAATTGACGGGTCTAGCTCAGCCGAAATATAGACAAACAGGAGCGTACCAATCGTGCCGGTGAATACAATCAGAAACATACGATGGCTGCGGATGGAGTCCGCCAGCGCCGTATAAGGCATCATCCCCACAATCTGAAAAAGTGCCTGAAACATCATCACGTAGGGTAAATTCTTTGCCCCAAATTCCTTCAAAAAGACGGATTGGATGCTACTGTTGACAAAAACAAACACTAACCCAATCAAAAAATTGATTAGGAAAAAACTAAATACGCGCCCTTCTTCTCCAGCGCGTATTTTGAACCATCGATTGAGTAGGTCTGTAATGAGTTTCATCCCAAGAACGGCTTTATTAAGCTCCAAAATGGAATCCAGACATGCCGGCTTTTCAAAATTTGACACGTCTGGAGTAGCGGCTTATGCTAAAAACTATTTAGGCAGAATTAGTTGCGAATATACCATGTTACCCAAGGGTTGTCAACAAGATAAACCATTGGCAATTTTAATTTAAACCTTCTCAAAATGGCAGGGTCTGAACAAATACATCGCGAACATGGCGGTAATTCACTGTTCATCACTATTTATCACCGGGCATTTTTGCTCTCTCAATTCCTAACTTTAACAAGGAGGTGTTTCATGCGTAATCTGTTTTATCTTTCGTTGGTGACGCTTTTAGCGCTGGTACTGTGGAGCTGTGATCAAAGTGATTCCACATCAACGGTACTTGGCGCGACAGACACCGATCTGGCGGCAGATAATGCCGCAATTGAAACTCTGATCGCAGAAGATGTGGACTTGCCGACGGAATTTCGGGATTTTGACGGCGCGATGGCAACCCGCACAGACGGCAAAATCGAACTGAGCGAAATCGCTACAGCTATTAATCCCGTCCGGTTCGGGCGCCAGATCACACACCGTACCGTTACGTACGAGATTGAATACGCAGACCGGAATCATGCCCATGTCGTCCAGACTATCACCGTGGAAGGGATTTTCCACATCCTCACGGCGGATTCCCTGCATATTGAAAAGCCCTTTATGGATACGGGTCATCGCCAATTTGATGTGGTGCGTGCTGGACAAGCCGGTGACCACCGGCGGGGCTGGCGTATCACCGCTTTTAGCGGGATGGAATTTACGACTCCAGACGGTGCGGTTGACATCGTGCAAATGCATCTAGTCGCCGGTGACATTGATACCACCCTCACGGGTGTTTCAGACCTCGTGGCGCGGCAGGACATCCTAACATTACCGCCGGATACGGAGGTCACTTTGACGGTTTCCACCACCCACCTAAATGACCTGCTCTTCCTCCACCATCGTTGGTGGCACCGCCGCGCTTTTGAAACCAACGACGATGGTACATATTCCTTAACATGGCGTACTCCACGCCGGGCGGGTGTGTACCATTTTACGTTGGATGCCATATCCAACGGAACACTCCTAGATGACCAATTACCGTATGCGGCAAACGGCTGGGGAATTCCATACCGAATTTTGCCGTAATGTCTCCGGTGACATTGTCTGAAAGAAAAAGAACCCTGTCATTCAGAAAAATGGCAGGGTTTTTCGCTTGTCATGAGGGGTTAGATCGTTTATTTTAGCCCATTATGGAGATTACCTCAACGAGTTTGGTCTGATAAATGGGAGAAATGATATGGTCCAGCGTATTTTTGTCTTTATCCTCTGTATTTTTATTGCGTTGATTATACTCCCATCCAGCAATAGCACTCTGAAAGTGACTGTAGGCATACTTTCTTTGGTGGTGCTAATCGTGGTTGCTTCCACCGGAAAACCAATAGATAAGTGGGCGGGGGGGTTACTGTTCCTTCTGATCGTCTGTTTAACGGTGTTTATCCTGTGGAAAGTACTCTTCCAGAATGGCCGGCAGGCGATATTCACAACCGCTGAATTTGCCGACTATCAACTAGAATATCTTTCCCGTGTCCCCGAGGCGAAGGCGTACATCTCCATTAAAGCGAACACCCGTCCGGCTCGACGCCGGACGGTGATTTGGTTGCCGCTGTGGTTTCATCAGTATAAAGCCTTAAAACAGGTTTTCCACAAAGAAGAATTAGACCGCGGTTACAACATCTTAATGGAAAAAAAAGCGGAATGGACGTGGAAACGAGGGTTGTTAATCCTTATCTCGTTGGTTTTGCTGATATTTCTCAATGGAACTCGTTACTACGAGCGCATCCGCCGGAGTGGGTCTCGTATCCTACTGTTGATGAGTATTTTTATTGTGGAATTTGGCTTGATGCTGTTTCTGATCGGATATGATTTGATGACGCCCATGCGATGGGTCTTATTTTTCCATTCCTTACTGGCAATCGGAATTATCGCCTTGGGTATCAAACAGATGCGACGAGACACAGCTTAATGGGTGGAGAGGGTCATTCGCGTACTTTTCCCCAGCACGATCCGATCCCCATTCATCAACGGTACCGCACCTTGACATGCTTCCTCATTGACAAACGTTCCGTTACGACTGTTATTGTCACAAATCCAGAACCCCCCTTTCTCATGCCGGATTTTTGCATGAACTCGCGAAACCAATCGATCCACAATCTGAATTGGATTTGTTGCTTCCCGGCCGAGCGTACATTCATTACGGATGATTAAATAAGTACGGTTCTGCGGTTTTCCCGTCCGGATCGTAATTTTGGCGACAGGCAACTGATCTGCCGGATGGGTCAACAGGGTAACGTTTAGTGCCACAAATTCCGGTGTTCCCAATTTTCCTAAGCGGATTTCATCTCCATCGTGGATTGGGGTTGGCTGGTTGACGAGAATATTTTCCGCATTTCGTACCACCCAAACATAATGCTCGGTTTCCCCTCGTGAGACCTCAAACACTTGCTCCTCCAAAAGATAGTGTAACGTCGCGTGAAGCGGGCTTAAATACGCTTTATCATGGTCTCCCCGAACAAAAATATCGCTCTCCCGGCCCCCCTGATCATTTTTACCGATAGTGACCTGATCTTTTGCAAGGATACAAAACTCGGTAGAATGGTTTTCTACCTGAAGCGTGATCTGGCGGGTCACAAATCCTTTTAACCCCAACAATTGGTGCGGATTTTTCTGGCGAATACTCGGACGCTCGGTAAATAATCGATCTGAAATCTGCTGCAGATGATTTTTGATCGCGGAAACAAAATCAAACTGTTGCCGGCGGCTACGCAGCAGTCGCCCGCAGGTTTCGAGTTGTTTAATGTGATGGTTAACCGGCTCTACATCGTAGTGTCCTTTTCCTTCTTCCACTTGGCGGCAATAGCGGATTGCTTCGGTATAATCCCGTGCAATTTTCTCAAAAATACGGGCATCAAAATCCCGGTCGTGTTCTGCCAAAATCCGTTTTTCATCCAATCGCTTGGCGACATCATCTTCTGGATCGGCGCAGTACTGGACTGCCTGCTGATAGCAAAACCACCGGTCAAATAAGGAACGGCTGGCATCCCCGGCACGTTCAATTTCTAACGGATTCCAGGATGCCAACGCCGGATGTACCTGAATTGTTTCGGTCAACCTCATGGCTATTACCCTCAATAACACATAAGAAATCAATTTGTTACAGATAAATTTTAATCTAATACAATCTCAATCAGGGAGCAAGCCATAAATTGAAAAGAGCTTGATTTTATCAGGGGGATCGGGTAATATACCTCAAGTGTAAATGGGTATTTTTAGTTGATGACACTTAATTTGGAGCGATTATGGAATTTCCGCGAGCCTGTGGGATTCTGCTACATCCCACCTCTCTGCCCTCCCGGTTTGGGATCGGTGATTTGGGTCAAGCGGCGTATGCGTTTGTTGATTTTTTGGAAGAGAGTGGGGCTAAACTGTGGCAAGTACTCCCTTTGGGGCACACCAGTTATGGGGATTCACCTTACTTTTGCGTATCCGCATTTGCGGGCAATCCTTTGTTGGTCAGCCCGGAGATGTTAGTCGAAGATGGCTTATTGGATGAGGCTGACCTGACAGATGTTCCTGATTTTCCGGTGAATCGGGTTGATTACGGATGGGTGATCGACTATAAATTTAAATTATTGCGTAAATCATTCGATTATTTCCAGAAACAGGGGGAAAGCCGGTTGAGAGATCAGTTCTTCCGCTTTACAGAAGACCCGGCAACCCACTGGTGGATGGATGATTTTACGCTGTTTATGGCGATTAAAGCGAAACATGATGGCAAAAGCTGGTTGGAATGGGAGGACAAATACCGGAGACGAGACCCCCGTACCATGGAGCATATCCGCCAAGCGGAAGAAGAGACTATCGAATTCCAAAAATATATGCAGTATCTATTTTTCCGCCAATGGACGGCTGTCCGAAATTATGCCCATGAAAAAGGGATTCAAATCATTGGGGATATTCCCATTTTTGTTGCCATGGATAGTGCTGATACGTGGGCAAATCCCGACCTGTTCTATTTTGACTCAGACCTGCATCCCACGGTGGTTGCCGGTGTTCCACCGGATTATTTCAGCCAAACGGGGCAGTTGTGGGGCAATCCACTTTACCGCTGGGATGTAAATGAGCAACATGGTTACTACTGGTGGATCGAGCGCTTTAAAATGGCATTTGCCATGTACGACCGTATCCGGATCGATCACTTTCGGGGATTTGAGGCGTACTGGGAAATCCCCGCCGGCGCAGAAACTGCCGTTAAAGGACGCTGGGTGAAGGGACCCAATGAGCGGCTCTTCTTCGCCGTGCAGCAGGTGTTAGGAGATTTACCCATTATTGCGGAAGATTTAGGAGTTATCACGCCCGAAGTGGAGTGCCTGCGCGATATGTTTGACTTCCCCGGCATGAAAATCTTACAATTTGCGTTTGATGGCGACCCCCACAACGCCTATCTCCCTCATAACCATGTGCAAAATTGTGTGGTTTACACCGGCACACATGACAACGAGACCATGATGGGGTGGTTTAAATCATTACCGGCATCCGACCAGCAATACGTGCTGGAATATCTGAATCCGAAAACGAAAAAAGACTTACATTGGCATTTTGTACGAAGCGCGCTGGCTTCCGTCGCGGATACAGTGATTATCCCGTTACAAGACCTGTTGGGCTTAGGTAGTTCTGCCCGCATGAACACGCCTTCTATTGAAAAAGGGAATTGGCGCTGGCGGTTCACCGAAGATAAGCTTACAAAGCCCCTTGCCACCCGGCTGAAAAAGCTGGTTACGTTGTATGGGCGTTAAGGGTGTACATCACTTACCATCCACATTTTTTTCTAACCCACATATCCCAATACCCTCACCATTGGAGGAAAATCGATGTCAAATCAACCTTCCTCATTAAAAGGGTTGGTCCAAAGCCTTGGACCCGGCTTAATTATGGCGGGTGCGGCAATTGGCGTCTCGCATTTAGTCCAATCGACGCGCGCCGGTGCTAGTTTTGGGTTTGCGCTAGTTTGGGCGATTGTACTGGCGAATATCTTTAAATACCCGTCGTTTGAGTTTGGCCCCCGTTACGCCGCAGGTACCGGTAAAAACTTGTTGCACGGTTATCAAAAAGTGGGAACATGGGCATTAGCGATTTATCTGCTATTTACGTTTTGCACCATGTTTATTGTGGAAGCGGCATTGGTGGTGGTCACGGCCGGATTAACCAGCCAACTATTTGGCATTACCACCAATCATTTGGTCTGGAGTGGCATTATTTTGCTGGTTTGCCTGTTGATTTTAATGTTGGGGCGCTATCCGTTGCTAGACAAACTCATGAAAATTATGGTGGTTTTTCTCTCAATTTCCACCCTTTTTGCCGTGATCGTGCTGGTAGTACGGGGCGAGCATCAATTGGCAAGTGCCCCACCGGCAACATATCTGACCCCGGCCGGAATCGCATTTATTGTGGCATTGATGGGCTGGATGCCCTCCATTGTGGATATTTCTGTTTGGCATTCGGTCTGGACGATTGAACGGGCAAAAGAAACCGGACACCAGCCTCTCTTACGGGAGGCGTTATTCGATTTTAATCTGGGGTATATTTCCACGGCGATTTTGGCGCTCTTATTTCTTTCCTTGGGTGCCCTGTTGATGTACAACAGCGGGATCGAATTCTCCAATAGTAGTGCCGTATTTGCCGGACAACTGGTGGAACTTTTCCGGCAAAGTTTGGGCGCCTGGATTACCCCCATCATCAGCGTGACCGCCTTGGTAACGATGTTCAGTACCACCTTGACCGTCACCGATGCGTATCCTCGCGTATTAACCCGTGCCTTGGAAATCACAGCGCCAACCACTTATCAGAAAGTCGGCGAAACACGCTCGTATTTCTTCATTATGTTGGTGTTGATAACGGCAGGATTGTTGGTTGTAGCCTTTTTGGCAAAAGGTATCAAAACGATGGTTGACATTGCCACGACCGTCTCATTTTTAACCACGCCGGTACTGGCGTACATCAATCACCGCGTGGTGACCTCCCCGGATATGCCTACCGAATCGGCGCCGCCACGATGGTTGCGGCTTTGGAGTTGGCTCGGGATTTTCTTTTGGGCAGGTTTTGCCGTATTTTTCTTGTATGTGCGGTTTGGTTTCCGTTAATCACGCCAGCGGGGGTTCTAAGAGAGCGCGAAAACTCTGTCCAGAAAGACCTGCCGGGACACATTGAAAATAATCAGCGATGGTCTGACCGACATCAGCAAACGTAGATCGCACCCCTAAATTGACCGCTTGTCGCCCGTACACCAGAAGGGGCACATATTCCCGGCTGTGATCCGTGCTGGGGGTCGTGGGGTCGTTGCCATGATCCGCGGTGATGATCAGCAAGGTCTGGTCATCTATTTGATCAAGAATGGCGGGCAAAGATCGATCAAATTCTTGCAAGGCGCCATAAAAGCCTACCGGGTCATTCCGGTGCCCGAATTCGGTATCAAAATCAACCAGATTGGTCATGATAAAGCCGTGTGACATTGTTTTAAGCTGGTGTAATGTCTGCTGGATACCGTCCTGATTGCTTTTCGTCGGGTAATGGTGATCGATGCCCCGTTGGGCAAACAGATCGCCGATTTTCCCGATGGCAATTGTGGGAATGCCCGCCTCATGCAACCGGTCAAATAGGGTTTGACCGGTGGGGGGTAGCGAAAAATCATGCCGGTGTTCGGCAACTCGCTGGTAAGTACCGGAGGTGCCCACAAAGGGACGGGCGATGACACGCCCGACGGCATGTTCCCCAACACAAATTTCCTCCCGGACGATGCGGCACATCTCGTAAAGCCGTTCCAAGGGGATGACCTCCTCATGCGCCGCAATCTGAAAGACACTATCCGCACTGGTATAAACAATGGGTTTGCCAGTGCGGACGTGCTCATCTCCGAGTTCCAAAATAATGGCGGTTCCAGACGCCGTTGTATTACCAATTAGGTCAAGCCCTGTTTTTTCCCGAAACGCCGCGATCACCTCTGGTGGAAATCCCTTGGGGTAGGTGGGGAACGGTTGGTTAAGGATCAAACCACAGATTTCCCAATGTCCGGTGGTACTATCCTTCCCTGCCGCTTGCTCCTGCATTTTACCGTAAGCCGCCGCGGGTGATTCCACCGGAGCGACACCCAGAATCGGGTGAATATTGCCTAACCCCATCTGTTGCAAGTTGGGTAACTGAAATCCGCCGACGGCTTGGGCACAATTTGCCAAGGTATCACTGCCTTCGTCGTGGTAATGGGCGGCATCGGGCAGTTCACCGCACCCGACACCATCCAAAATAATACAACAGACCCGTTGAATGATTGACATTGCTGGTTCCTTTTTCGACGTGTTTAAAACCCCGGTCGCGCTACACTGGCCGGGGTATTTTCATTAAGATGTGGCTGGTTTAAAACGTGAATTCTTGCCGGTTACCCAGATAATCTTCTAAGATGATCTGCTTAAAATCGATTCGCCCTTGCACTGTGTTGGGGATGGTGACGGTTGCTTGGTACAATCCTTCTTGTTGCGAGCGGCGCGTGAGGACGCCGGAATATTGAAAATTATCTGGACCTTTTAGGGTATAGGTCACGGTTTGATGTAGCCCTGTGCCGGTATCTCTGGCATATACTCGTAATTCAATGGTTTCACCGCCATAAACGGTGCTAGGAGAGACGGAATGCGAGAGCAACTCTGGGGGTTGGGTATCACAAAAAATGGATTCTGTTTTGTGGAATTCGTTCCCCACGGCATCCACTGCCACAAAGATGAGTTCATTTTCGCCTTCTTCCAACCGTACCGTTTTTTCAAACATGCCGGAGGTAAGCGGAATTTCTTCTCCATTCAGCATTAATATTTCTGCTTCGTCCACCCGTCCGGAAAAGGTAATGATATTCTGGTTGGTTGGATTGCTGTTCGTTGATTTACGCAGGCTGAGGCGCGGTGGTTGGCTGTCCAACGTGATCCGTTTGATGAGTTGGGTCTCTTGACCGGCACGGTCTCGAGCGGTTAGCACAATGGTATTGATGCCTTCACTCAACACGACCGTGGTATTAAATTTTCCGTTGCTATCGGTGGGTATGGGACGTTTGTTGATGGTCAAGGTGGCGTCTGTATCCACATAGCCATTAAGAGGATACACTTTGAGGTTTGTCGCGATTTCGGTTTCCGGCAATTCGGGTATCCGGATCGTGGGCGGGGTTGTATCCAGATAGACGGTGCGAGTTTGGCGGTTTTCCAAGCCCAATTTATCCACTGCTAAAATTTCGATTTGATTTTCCCCTTCATTCAGTTCATAAGGATAGCTAAAACTTCCATCCGCCGCAGGTTGCACCGTATATTTTCGGTTAATGGTAACCACAACTTCTGGTTCGGTTTTCCCTTCCAAAACGATCTCCGGTGTCAACACCAACTGGTGTTGCTGGGGTTTATAAATAATGAGCGCGGGCGGTGTTTCATCAAAAAAGATTGTAAATTTTTGGGCGGGGCAATAAATCCCCGGAAAATCGTCCTGATCCACTGCTTGAACCCGCCAGTAGTAGGTGCCATTTTGCAACAAGGGGGTTTCAAATTCCAAAACGGTCAACCCGTCGGCATTAATGACTAGATTTCGGAGTAAGGGGTCTTTGCCGATTTGGATATTGTATTCTTTGGCGTCTTCAACCGCTTCCCATTTGAGGAGTGACCGTTTCCCAAAAATGCGTTCTCCCGATTCGGGTGCCACCGGTTGGGGGGCGGGAAGCAGATCCCGGGGGGGTTCGGGAGGCGTGTTAGGCATCACTTTTGTTCCTTGAAACTGTTTGAGTTGCACCGTTTCTCCCCCGCTAGAAACATCGATTTTGCCGCCCTCATCATAGACCACTACCCGGGTAGCGGCATCTTCTTTTGCCACATCCACTTGAAATTCTTTGGATTTACTATCGATGGTCACTCCGGTACCCGTGACCACCTCTACTTCGTCCTGAGCGCCTAAACCCTGAAGTTGCGCCGACAGGTCGCCTTCTAACAAGACCACTTGCGCTTTTGCCGCTCGTTTGCGGACATCCATTTGTAATTTGCGGATAACTGCCAGTGAATTCTCATCAATTCGGAGTACATTGCCTTTCAGAAAGACCACATCGGCATGGGAGCGCTCAAATGTGCGGATTTTCTCGTCCGTAAACAACTTTTGATTCAATTCCGCGTCCACCCAATCTAAATCTTCTTCTTTTTTTGTCTCAACCGAGCCGCGCATATCGGCAATGACAGCTTCAATCCCTTTTGTGGTCATGGATTGGGAAAGTTCGTTGGCATAATCCCCTTTTTGCGCCGCCCCCACAGCAAACAAACGTGCGGAGTAATATTGTCCTTTACGAAAGGCATCTTGTGCTTTATTCAGGAGTTCCTGAGCCGCGATTAGGGCATCTGGCGCAAAAATTTGAGCCCCATTTTCAATGGCTTTATCTACCGACTGCGCGGCAGAAGCAATCTGTTCCCGTGCCCGTGAAACGGAATTAGCCGGAATACGGAGTTTTTGCCCCACGCGCAACTGGGTTGTTTTCAGGTCATTAAACTTGACTAAATCTTCCCACTGATCGGCATCTCCAAGGTACTCTTCAGCGATTTTGCGCCAAGTATCGCCCTCTTTTACGGTGACAAGTACCACATTTTCTTCCGCCAATACCGGTATGGAAATGATGCTGATGAGCCATATTATCAAGAGTTTTTGCATACTACCAACCTCATTAACGCGCTCTTAGCCATCCCTGCCGGTTCGCTTGAAACGCGTTGCATTTTCTATGGATTCCTATTATATTTTTCAGTACTATACAGCGAATAAAAATTAAAGTCAAGCTGAAATCAGGTAGGAAGCCGTATGAGCAAGAAGTTGATCGACCTGCGACAATCTGGTATTTTAGCCGATCGTTATTTTGATGTTATGATGGGAGATTTCAAAAGTCTTTTGTTGATGGTGGCTCAAGCGGTTTTTCTTGCAGGGTTGGTTTCGCTGGTGTGGGAAAACATCGGGCGGGCAACGGATACGCTCTATTTTGTGCTGGTTCTGATCGCCATTTGGCTTGGTTGTACCAATGCGTGCCGGGAGATTGTCAAAGAGCAAGCCATTTTTTTCCGCGAACGGATGGTCAACCTGAACATTGGAGCGTATGTCTTCTCCAAAATTCGGGTACTGGCGATGATTGGTTTTGTGCAGTGCCTGTTGCTCCTGATGATTGTCCATTATTACGTGCATCTGAGTGGCAATAAATTGCTTATTTTCCTAACACTTTATCTCAGTGCGTTGGTTGCTTCCTTGCTGGGATTAGTCCTCTCCGCAATTACCGACAGCGAAGCGGCGGCGGTCTTTTTAGTGCCGCTGGTGGTCATCCCACAGATTTTGCTCTCCGAAATCATCTTACCACCCGCTTTACAAAGCGGCATCACCGCTTGGTTGGAAAAATTGATGATCCTAAAATGGGGGTATCACAGCTTGACTGAAATTACAGATACCTCCGTGCGTTATCTGCTTATTTTACGTGATTTTGCAATTTTGGCAGGTTTTGGTCTCAGCTTATTTGCCTTAGCGACCATCCTGCTGACATTCAAACCGAACCGGTTATAGGGGCAATTATGCGGAAAACAGTACTCTTTTTTATCATGTTGGTGGTCATTGGTGGGGGGATTTACCTATTTACAGGCAAATTTAGTGGCGTTGATCTGGGCTTACTACAATTTGTCTTTAGTGAGGATAAAAAAGTATTAGCGGAATTAACCGAGCAGTTTTTTGAGGATATCCGTTTTAAGGATTTTGAAAAAGCGGCTTCGTACCATTCCCAAGAAGACCAAGAACGGGTGAATATCCCGAAATTGATTGAACGGATGTTTAAAATCAAACCAGAAGTGCTGGACATTATGCACTATGAAGTGACGGATGTCGAGCTGGATAAATCCGGTTATCGGGCACGGGTACACGTGATTAGCACGGTTAAAATGCTAAATACAGATAATGTGAAAGAGCCGGAAGTGATTATCTACTGGCAAAAAGATGATCAGGGAACATGGCATATGAAGCTAGAGTCCTCCCTCAAGCCATAACGGGCGGGTGTGAATCCAACACCTGCTTCTTATCCCAAAACGTATCCTGATTTGTCTCACCTGCTACATCCCCCGCCGTAACCCGCTTGTTAATAGGTGCGTGCCATTGCTCCGGCAAGGTAGCCCGCTTTCATGTGTTTCTGGGTGAAAAAGATAAAGATAATAACCGGAATCATCATGATGACAGAGACGGTACTGGCTTGTAACGGATTTTTGTTGGCGCCAAGTAACATACTGGAGGCTAACGTCACGATGGTTTGGGTTTCGGTGCCACCTAAATACATTGTCAACACGAATTCATCCCATGAACGCAAAAAGGCGAAAATGGAGGCGACGGCAACTCCCGGCAGTGCCATCGGTATTGTGACCCGTACGAGGGTTTGGAAGCGATTGCAACCGAGCGTATATGCCGCTTCTTCGAGCGTGGTGGGGATCGATTGAAAAATACCGTAAAGGACAAACAGCACATACGGTATTGCCCGCATGGAGTGGATGAAAATCAAGCCATGATAGGTGTTGAGCAGGTTGAGATCAAAGTACATTTTATACAGGGCATTCGCATAGAGCAAATCCGGGAGCATGATAAAGAACGTGAAACTCCACCAGAAAAACATCCGCCCGCGGAATTTAAATCGGGAGAAACCAAATGCTGCCGGTGCAGCAATGACCAAACTCAGAAACGTCGTGGCAATGGCGATGATGATGCTGTTTTTTAGCGTATGCAACACTTGGGGTTTCGACTCAAATAAATCCTTAAAATGGTAAAATAGACTCCCATTTTGTCCCCATTCTGGCGGTACCAATCGATGATTTTCTCGGGGGAAATTTTTCTCATTAGAAAAAGGATAAACCGTAACCGTGTACACCGGAAAAAGAAAGCCAAAAATGGTGAAGATCACCAGTAAGACGGCGATGGTTCGGGTGGCATATTTCCACAAGCGGTCCATAAATTCATTTGGCATGAGTTAGCCCTCCTTGGGCGCGTTTCCGCACCCAGTGGTAGGATATGTACATTGCACCCACCAGCATCACAAAGCCGAGGGCAAGCATCACCATTGATAACCCGTATGCTGACGAAATGGATTCCGGGCGCATGGCATTCGCCGCACGATTATGCTCGTCCCATGAGAGTTTGCTGAGAACATCTCCCATCGTGCCCGTTCCAACCAGCACCGGAAACGCAAACATTTTGAAGGCTTCCGCCAGGCGTAGGATGAACGCCACAAAAACTGAGGGCCACGCCAGCGGTAATGTGATTCGCCAGAATTGTTGCCACTTATTTGCCCCCATTGTCCGGGCGGCTTCATAGACGCTGTCCGGGATACCCTCCAAACCCGCTAAAATCACCAACACCGCCAGAGGTGTATTTTTCCAGACCTCCGCATAAATGATCGGGATCGTCGTCGTCATGTAGGGAATGTCTTTATCCACCCAGCCCAGCGTATCGGTGATTAATCCGTTCAATGTGCCCATATTGCCAAACATGGTCACGATACCAATTGCAGAGACTAGCAGAGGGATCGACATCGGTAAGATCACAATTGTACGCAACACCCCGCGCCCTTTAAATTTCATGTTGAGCAAAATGGCGATGAATAACCCTAACACCGTCTGGATGGTGATTGTGGTCAGGACGTAATACGTCGTTAAGCGGGCGGATTTCCAGAACCGCTGACCATCTTCGATCAGCACCCATTTCCAAGTGTCCAATGTTGGAAATACGCCTTCGGTAAACGGGGCAGAAAAGGAGAGTTTCACTGCCAATAATGAGGGAATCAGCAGGAAGAACGCCATGTATAAATAGGCGGGACCTACATAAATGTAAGGTAATAGTTTGTCCGGTACACGAAATTTCATCCGGTGTATGCCTCCTCCCTAAAGGTTAGCGGATGATCGATTGGCGTCTTTACGGTGCCACGGGGGGGCGGTTGGGTTGTGAACGCCGGTCGAGGGGCAGATCATCCAGATTTTCGATGCGAACAGAATCTGGCAAGTCATCCATCACCGGGGTATCAAGCTGTTGTTCTTCCGTGGTGGTGTCTGGCGTTGCCGCTTCCCATGTATTTAAGCGTCCATGTTGGGATTCCTCCGGCGGGCGGGGCGATATTGAATCCGCAATTGCCGGTACTGGCGGCACGTTTCCCAAGGGTTCTGGCGGGGATTCTGAGGTCAACTTGACGGCGGCAATCTTTTTCCGGGCAGTTCGCCCGTATTCCGTATTGGGGAAGCTGTCTTGAATCGCCTGGTACAAATTCACCGCGATTTCTGGCTCCTTTTTGTAGTGCTCGTAAATATAGGCGCGTGCATACCACGCTTGAGGCACATAAACGGAAGTGGGATAGTCTTCGATGACTTTTAAATAAAGGTCAAGAGCTTGATCATAATTCCCTTGATCCAGTTGAGCCTCGGCATTCTGAAACAGCACTTTATCGGGCTTTTCTTCGATTTCGGTCTTTTCGAGTGGTAATCCAAGGGCTTCTCGGGCGGGATTGGCATACCGGGTTTGCGGGTAATCCGTTATGATTCGACGGTACATCTGTTGAGAACGCACACTGTCGCGGTACGCCGGTTCGGGATCATGGGCGTAAATCCAGCCGAGCGCATAGAGTGCTTGGGGGGCGAATTCGCTTTCAGGGAACTCTGTTACAACACTTTGATATTGTGCCAACGCGGAATCCTTTTCTCCCACTTGAAAATAATAGGTTTCCGCTAAGAGAAAGCGGGTTCGAGCTTGTTGATCGGCTTCGGGATGGGTGGTGGTGCTATCCCCACTCGTCGGGCGGAATTCCGAGAGCTTTGTAATGCTGTTGCTCCGACGCAAAGCATCTTCTATAATGGCATCCGGGGTGGCGCGTTTACCTCGCACGGCGTCGTATGCCTTACGGGCGCTTTCCAGATCGCCTAAATCTTCCTGATAAATCAAGCCTAATTGGTACTGGGCTTCACCGTGGGCGGTCTGCATGGTGTTATCTTCCAACAACTGCTTTAGCAGGTCAATTGCCACTTGCGGGCTTTCTAAATAGCGCAGGCACTGCGCTATTTTGAGTTGGCAACGGGCGATATTTTCCGTTTCATTCCGGTTTTGAGCCTCGCGGAGCAACCGTTCGTAGATCGTCATGGCGGAGGAATACTCTTTTAACTGCAAATGGCACTCACCTAGTCGAAATCGAGCTTCAAAGGCGACTTCCCGATCCGGTTTGTACCGGAGTACCTGCCCGTAGGCAAATTTTGCTTTGTCAAACTGCCCGGTTACAAATGCCGCCTCTCCTGCTTTGAACTGGGCTTCTGCCCGTAATGGACTTTTGCGATACTGTGCTGCCACCCGGCGATAGGCTTGTTCCGCTTCGGCGTAGCGTTCTAGGGCAAAATACGCATCCCCCATCGTGTAAAACGCATCATCCGTCCAGATACTCTCTGGAAATTGGGTTTCAAAGATAAGCAATGTGTTAATTGCCCCTTCATAATCTTTCTTCAAAAAGCGGGTGAGTCCGATCCCATACTCCGTATCATCGCGGAAATCACTATTCGGGTAATAAATACGGATTTCTTCATATTTCCGTAGAGCTTCATCATATTCACCTTTGTGGCGGTAGGATTCGGCGATCATAAAAATGGCATCATCCACCAGATCGCTTTGGGGGTATTTGGTAATCAGTTTAAAGCCTTTCTGAATCACGTAATCGAAACCCGTTTTGGGTGCGTTGCGGCGGTTCGTGGTGGGGGTGTTATTTCGGCGATTGTAGGATGTGGCGGATCGGTTGGGAGTAAAGCGAGAATCTCCGGTTATGTTTGATGTTTCCTTGTCCACATAGAGTTGCCGTTCCTGACGTGCTTGTGCCTCATTGACGGCTTTTTCAAATGCTTCTTTCATGTTATGAAAGGTATTAAAACGGGCACAACCGGCGAATCCCATCAGCAAAACGAGTAAACTGAGGGCAAAAAGAAGGCGTTGATTCATGGGTTACTCATTGGATTCATTGGAATTGAGTTTAGCTTTCAGCTCGGCGATTTCGCGTTGGAGGTTTTTGATGGTGGCGCTTAGTTCTGGCAGATGGCGGTAAGCGATCCAAGACCGCTTTTCTTGGGAGAGTTCCTGTACCGGTGTCCCCCAATAGATACCTTTTTTGGGGAGACTCTTAGAGACCCCCGCTTGCGCCGCCAAAATCACTTGATCCCCAATGGTCACATGATCGGCAATACCCACCTGACCTGCTACCACGCAGTATTTACCGAGTGTGACACTGCCAGATATTCCAGCTTGCCCGCTGATCGTGGTGTGCTCTCCGATCACATCATTATGACCGATTTGAACTAAGTTATCAATTTTTGTGCCCTGTTTGATGCGGGTTTCGCCGATAGCGCCGCGATCAATGGCGGTGTTGGCGCCGATCTCGACATCGTCCTCAATAATGACAGTGCCAATTTGTGGGATTTTATAGTATCTGCCTGTGTTTTCATCCATAACATAGCCGAAGCCGTCACTGCCGACTACCGTACCGCTATGGATAATCACCCGGTTGCCAATTTCAATTTGGTCATATAGTGTCACGTTTGCCCGGATGGTACAATTGTTGCCGATTTTCACACCGTTGCCGATCACCACATTGGGATAGACCACGGTCTGGTCACCAATCTGTACCTTTTCTCCGATCACCACACCCGCCATAAGGGTCACCTCTTTACCGATTTGGGCGGATTCACTAACCCTTGCGGTTGGATCAATGCCGGGGGTGATTTTTGTGGCTGGATGTAATAGATGGATCAACTGGGCAAATGCGAAACGGGGGTTGGGATGGAAGATTAAATTTCTGCCGGTAGATGTCTCTTTGAATGGAAGCGGGACAATAATCGCAGAGGCACCGGTCTGGAGTGCTTTTTTAAACTTGATGTTATCTAGGGCGAAAATGATCTGGCCGGGGGTGGCATGTTCAAGGCTGCCCACCCCGGTAATAGCTTGGGTTGCATCGCCGGTGAACTCTGCATGGAGAAAATCGGCGATTTGTTGAATGGTTTTCATGGTGAATACCCTTAGCATTACTCATAGGATTTGCGCATTCGGGAAGGCAATATCTTTAATTGTTCACGATATTTTGCAACCGTACGGCGAGCGATGTTGATGCCCCGTTTTTGCATCTCTTGGGCAATTTTTTTATCACTGAGGGGTTTACGCGGGTTTTCTTTGGCGATCAGCTCTTTGATGATATTTTTGGCTGTGGTGGCGGAGACATCTTCGCCGGAATCGGTGCCAAGCCCACTATCAAAAAAATACTTCAGTTCAAAAACACCATGCGGGGTTTGGACATATTTCCCATTGGTTACCCGGCTAACGGTAGATTCGTGGACGCCGATTTTTTCAGCGACTTCCAGCAAATTCATGGGTTTGAGTTTGGAAATCCCATGATCAAAGAACTCTCGCTGAGATTCCACAATACATTCCATGGTGCGTACCATCGTTTTCCGGCGCTGGTCAATGGTCTTAATCAACCATTTGGCGGAACTTAGTTTATCGGCAACATATTCTTTGGTTTTTTCAGAGCCGTTTTTATCCCGCAGGATGCTACGGTAGGCACGACTGACCCGCAAGCGGGGGATGTTGCGGTCATTGACATACACCACATAGTCATCACCCACCCGGTCCACGATCAAATCGGGGGTAACATGTTCGCTACCAACACCCGAAGAGAAGGCTAAGCCCGGCTTCGGATTCAATTTGGCAATAGCTTGCGCGTAGCGTTCCACATCTTTCGGGGAGGACAGACCCAGACGCTTTGCAATTTGGGGATAGCGCTTGTGTATAAAATCATCCCAATGCTTATCAATGATTTGTTCGGCAATATCGTCCTCAAATTCCAATTCGCGTGCCCGGACTTGTATCAGCAGACATTCCCGAATATCACGAGCGCCGACACCGAGCGGGTCGAAGGTTTGAATCATTTGGAGGGCTATCTGGACATTTTCGACGGTTTCACCGAGTTCTTCGGCTAATTCTTCCACAGATGCCATCAAATAGCCATAGTCATCGAGGTTACCAATAATGTACTCCCCAATGTCCTGCATTTTCTGGGAACTGGCCCGGATATGGAGTTGCCGCCGCAGGTGCTCATGGAGGTTCGTCCGGGTACCGGGTTCGGGGCGGTATGGCTCTTCGTCGTTCTTGCTGTAGTCGCGCACCATGTAGTCTGATTCATACGGATCGCCTAGAATTTCATCAATTTGGCTATCAATATTGGTATCTTCTACCGGTTCGGCGGTTTCTTCGCGTTCTTTTTCCGTATCCAAATTGAGTTCTTCGTCGATGGTATCTTCTTGCTCTTCCTGGGCTTTTTCGTCCAGTTCCTCTTCTGTTTCCTCGATCTCTTCCAATAAGGGATTTTCCATCAATTCCTGCCGGATCATCTGTTCCAGTTGGAGGGTCGGAACTTGCAAAATTTTAAGCGCCTGCTGGAGCTTTGGTGTCATCACCAATTTTTGTGTCTGTTTGAGTTGTAAGCCGGTGCGCAACTCCATTATAGATTCCTCATTCAATAACCCGTAAAAAAATTGAGATGGGGGTCAATCTGCGGTGCAATGCCTTATTAGGGGGCATGGCAACGTTCCAAACTATAACCTCAATTCAAGAAATATGTCAAGTAAATCTTTCAACATCTGGACTAAATTTACCGGTTGAACCCGTTGATAACGTTTCAACATCTTGATAATAAAACCCTTAGGCTATGAAAACACCTAAGGGTTGAGTCCGCCCAAATACGTGACAATGTTTTTGGAATGACCCTTATTTTTCGGGTGTTTTGTTTTTTACATCTAATTTGATATGCAACTCGGACAATAATGCCGGATCCGCCGGAGCGGGCGAGTCAGACATTAATTCCACTGCTTTGAGCGTTTTCGGGAAGGCAATGGTTTCGCGGATGCTCTTTTTACCGAGCAACAACATCACAATCCGGTCAATACCGGTTGCCAAGCCACCGTGGGGGGGTGCGCCATATTCAAATGCTTTGAGCATAAAACCAAATTTTTGTTCGGCTTCTTCCTCACTCAGTCCGATGATGTTCATCACCCGTTGTTGAATGTCTCGCCGGTGGATTCGGATACTGCCCGAGCCAAGTTCCACCCCGTTACAAACAAGGTCATATAGTTGGGCGCGCACACGTCCGGGGTCATCTTCCATCCAATCAAGGCAGTCATAGTGAGGCATGGTAAACATGTGGTGGGCGGGTGCCCACGTGTTGGTTTCTTCATCGTGCTCAAACAACGGAAAGTCGGTTACCCACAGAAAATTATATTGGCTGGAGTCGATTAAGCCCAATTCCTCTCCTAATTTCAAGCGTAAATTCGCCAAGGATTGGTAAACTACTTTCGGTTTATCGGCAACAAAAAAGAGCATGTCACCTTCTTCTGCCTGCGCCAGGGTGATGATCTGGGCCTGTTCCGCCTCATTAAAAAATTTGGAGATACCGCCACTGAGAGCACCCCCCGTCACCTTCATCCAAGCTAACCCTTTTGCACCGTAATGTTCGACAAAGCGGGTCAGTTCATCAATTTTTTTGCGGGAGATGTCCGGTGCGGCGCCTTTTGCGTTCAGCCCGCGCACCAACCCGCCATTTTCAATTGTACTCCGAAAGACCTTGAATTCACATACGCGGGCAACGTCTGCATAATCGATGATTTCCATGCCAAAGCGGGTATCCGGTTTATCGCTCCCATAACGGCGCATGGCTTCATCATAGGTCAGACGCGGTACTTCTCCGATTTCATAATCGATGGTGGCTTTAAACATCGCCCGAAAAACCCCTTCGACCACCCGAAACACGTCTTCTTGGTGGACAAAGCTCATTTCAAGGTCGATTTGGGTATGCTCCGGTTGGCGGTCTCCACGCGAATCCTCATCCCGGAAACAGCGGGCAATTTGGTAGTATTTATCACAGCCGGAGACCATCAAAATCTGCTTGTAAATCTGAGGTGACTGCGGGAGCGCGTAAAATTTACCCGGATAAAGCCGGCTAGGGACAATGTAATCTCGGGCGCCTTCTGGTGTGGGACGGATAAGGCAGGGAGTTTCGATCTCCAAAAAGCCCTCGTTGTTGAGGAACTGCCGGGCGGCATTCACCGCTTCGTGCCGGATACGCAACATTTTTTGCATCTCTGCCCGACGCAAGTCCAGATAACGATACTCTAAGCGCAGTTCTTCCGATGCGCGGGGGTCATCTTCGATTAAAAATGGCGGGGTTTGGGAATCATTGAGGATATATATTTCATGGGCTTTTACTTCAATGTCGCCGGTTGGCATGTTGGGGTTTGCCATGCCTTCGGGGCGGGCTTCCACGACACCTTTTACCGCAATCACAAATTCCCGCGCCAGATTACCGGCTTTTTCGTGGGCTTCCGGCTGAATATCCGGGTTGAAATTGATCTGGGTGATGCCGTACCGGTCTCGCAAATCGATAAAAATAATCTGTCCCAAGTCGCGACGGCGATGCACCCAGCCCATCAGGGTGATGGTCTCGCCGATGTTTTTGGTGGTTAATGCCCCACAATTATACTGGCGGTGGAGGTTCGCCATTGTGTCCAAAACCATAACATACTCCTCAATTGATGCACAAAAGGTTTAGTTGGGTCGAATTCTGCTGTTAATTTTGGGTTTCCGTATATCTCAAACCGTGGGGTGTTTGTTTGATTTTGCCATTTTTCATCAATCGTCCCACTGCTCGTTTGAACGCTTTTTTACTCATGTTTAAAGTCTGTTTGATTTCCGCCGGCGAGCTTTTATCGTGCAATGGCAAAAATCCGCCGTTTTGCTGGAGTTCCTTCAAAATCCGCTCACTGTCAATGTTCATTTGTTGGGGGATGTCTTTTGTGGGGGAGAGGTCTAGTTTACCATCCTGCCGGACATTGATCACCCGTGCCTCGATCACTTCGCCCGGTAGATACACCCGGAACTGTTGCGTGGCAGGAATCAAACCAGAATAGCGGTTATCCACAGCGACAAACACGCCCACACCGTTTTTAACAAGATAAACCGTGCCGTTTACAATTTGATGTTTGTGATAAGGACTATCCGGTTGCAGATATTTCTCGATATAGGTTGTCGCGCATAGCCGTCCGGAGGCGTCTTCGTACACCGCCACCAGATAGCTTTTGCCGGGGTGAACGGGATAGCGCTGTTCCTTAAACGGCAGAAGCAAATCCTTGGGTAAGCCCCAATCCAAAAACGCTCCGATCCGCGTATTCTGAACCACTTTTAGCCGGGCTAATTGCCCGACCATTACCCGTGGGATTTCGGTGGTTGCCGTTAAGCGGTCTTCGGAGTCGCGGTAGAGGAAGACTTGCACGTTTGTTCCCCGTCGCATGGAGGGCGTCAAATAGCGGCGTGGCATGAAGACTGGCACCGGTTTATCCAGAGATGTATCAATAAGATATGCTCCGTTAGCAGTCAGTCGGTCAATTTTAAGAGTGTGTATTTTACCAATTTCGAGCATCGTATCCTGTCAGCTCTGAAGAATACTATTTGATCCGAAATCGCTTATATTAAGGGCAAAAGATCAAAATAGCGCGAAAACATTTTTTTCATACCTGCGTGAGACACTTGATATAGCACACGTTTCATAGGTATTCTTCAGGGCTGTATCCTGTAGGGGTTAATGGTAATATTAATGGCAAATGCACGGGTTCATGTTCCATATACCGTTGACCCGGCACGGTTTATCTTTCATCCTTCATCCTTCATCCTTCCGCCTTCATCCTTCCGCCTTCATCCTTCATCCTTCCAATGCCTTCCGCCTTCATCCTTAATAGACCGTCAACCATTGTTTAATTTCTTCCCCGATTTGGCGCGCCGTGCGGAACTCCCGGTGGCGTACTGGCAGGGAATTCAAAAACTCCCGCCCGTAACGCGTTTGGAGAACACGATTATCCATAATAAAGACTATTCCTTTGTCGTTCTTGGTGCGAATCACACGCCCGAAGCCCTGCCGGAAGCGGATCACCGCTAGCGGTACGGCGTATTCCATAAACGAATTTCGTCCTTGGCGCTCAATTGCCTCCGTGCGGGCTTGGATGATTGGTTCGGAGGGGAGGGCAAAGGGCAATTTGGTGAGGTACAACAGTTGTAAGCTCTCCCCTGGGACATCCACCCCTTCCCAAAAGCTATCGGTGCCTAATAAAATCGATTCGTTTACCATCTTAAATTCGTTGAGCACTTGCGAAGGGTTGCCATCAATGCCTTGCCCGAGGACGAGAATATCGCTTTCTTCCAATTCCTCCTTGATGTTTTCGTACACCTGATGGAGCATGCTGTAGGAGGTAAACAGCGCCAATGCTCCCCGCCGGGCATACCGGGTCACGCGCTTGATAAAATCGATAGTGGCGGCGGTATATTCCTCAAATTGTTTCGGGGAGGGGAAATAGGAGAGGGCGCATACTTGTACCTGCTTATCAAAATTAAAGGGCGACCCGATGTTGTAGGTGGTCACCCGCTCGGCTTGATCACTCTCTTTCAACCCGAGACGTTCACGCATAAAATCAAATTTACCATTGACTTGCAACGTAGCAGAGGTCATAACAATGGCGTGCATGTGGTCATAAAGCAAGGTGTTGATCGCATTGGATATATCGATTGGTGCGGCTAGCAGGCGCACATCATCACTGCCTTCTTTTTTCGGGGCTTCCGCCCAATACACATATTGTGGGTCGTATCCCTCCATCAAGATGCTGGTCTTGTTTTGTAATAGTTCGAGATCGACCACCTTGCTTTTTAATTCTTCGCTCAAGTCATCCACACCGGGCAAATCTTGCACGGAAATATCACTTAAGACGACGGCAAAACTGTCGAGGTCATTTTTAAGGGTATCGATCTCATCCATAAAGTCCATGAAAGGCGTGGATGCCGCTTTTAACAGATGGTGCCCCGCGGCATAACGTAATTTTTTGAGCGGGTAATCATCCCGATCCGAGAGCTTGCTCATAAATGTGGAAAGTGCCCGGAAGAAGGAATTGGCGGCTTTATGTACCTGATTAATTTCTTCAATGATCTTTTCATTGCGTTCGGAAAGTTGTCGTTGGATACTACGCCGTAGGGTGGATTTCGCCAGCATCCGCCGGACATCGGTGAGTAAACCAAAATCGGTGCGGTCTTTTTGATAGAGGTAATTCAGCAGATTTTTAACTTCCCACGGGTTGAGTTCATAGCCCAAATAGCTGGTTGCCACGGCTTCCAGATTGTGGGCTTCATCAAACACAATATAATTGTATTTCCCTAAAATCCCGTGTTCGGTAGCAAGGTCAGAGAAGAGCAAGGAGTGATTGATCACCACAATATGCGCTTCCTGGGCGGCACGGCGGGCTTTAGTGACCCAGCATTTGTCTGTTTTGTGGCACTCGTCCTTGTGGGTGCAATAGAAGCTATCGGAACACAACTTTGCCCACAAACCCCGGTTTCGGGAAAGGTTGAACCCGTTATTTTCGTTAATATCCCCAGTTTGGGTATATTGTGACCAAAGTACGATGGGCAGAATTGCTGATTTTTCGTAATCCGTCAGACGCCCATCATCGACGTACATGGCATGTTCCCATTTAAACGGGCAAAGATAATTAGAGCGCCCTTTGAGCAACACGGCTCGAAAATCGACATCTAACACGCGTTGAACGAGGGGGATGTCCTTGTAAAACAGTTGATCCTGTAAATTTTTGGTATTGGTGGAAATCACCACCCGCTGGTTGTTCTGTACCGCCCATAGCACTGCCGGAATGAGATACGCCATCGATTTGCCCGTCCCCGTTCCGGCTTCAATCAGGCTAATCGTGCCTTCATTAAAGGTTTCCGCAACGGCGCGAGCCATCTCGATTTGCGGCTTGCGGACTTCATATTTGGGGAATTTTTGAGCAAATACACCATGTTGTTGGAACATTTTAGCGATCTCTACCGGATCCAGCGGCTTAACCGGCGTGTCTTCCTGTTCCCGGTCCAGGGCGACCTGCGTGCCGTACTGGTTCGGCGGAAATTTCATCTTTCCCGCCAATTTGGAGGTTTTTCCTAACGGTGCCGGTTTTAGCACTGCCTCACGATGTTTCTCTACGATTAAATAGCGAAGACCCTCATCCGAATGGTTCAGTACACTCAACAGTCGCTCTAACTCTTTTCGATCCAATTGATCCAGTTCATCGAGGAGTTTCAGGTATATTTCCGCCAATACTTGGGCGTCATCATACGCGCGGTGGGCATGTTGGGTCTCGATTCCAAAATATGCCGCTATCGTTCCCTGCTTGTGATTTGGCAGGTGGGGGAGAATCGAACGGGCTAACGGGAGGGTATCCAGGATTAGATTTGGGGGATAGTAGCCGTTTGCTTTCAAAAATCCTAAATCAAACGAGGCATTTTGGATGACAATCGGGTCGTTGTCCCCCACAAATTCGATCAGGTGGGGTAGAATTTCATCAATTTTGGGCTTATCCCGTACTTGCGCTTGGGTGATGCCTGTCAATTTCGTGATGAACAACGGTATTTCCCGTTCGGGATTGATCAGGGCGTAATAGCGGTCGGCATAGCGACCCTCGACATAGCGCACCGCACCGACTTCGATGATCCGTTCGCGTTGGGGATCCAGTCCTGTCGTTTCTAAGTCGAGCGTCACAAATGAGGTATAAAAGGGACCTTCCTTTGACACAGCTTGCGTTTCCTGCCTCAGGGTATCGCGGGTATTTGGTTAAAATTCGCTGAAAAATAGTACATACCTTAAAAAAAGTCTATACTTTTCCCGCTATCGGGGTGGGGGCAGGGTTATATCTGGTGAACCACCTCCATCTGAGCGTACTTGGTAGCTTCGGAATTCGTATTGAATTACCATCGAGGGAGTTGCTGCCGCGCAAGAGGTGTGTAATTGGAGCTTATCCGGCTGGGAGCGAAGCTCCACGACATGGAGCGTACCGCTCTCATCACAAAAGGTGACGTGATGCTGTTCACCGGTCTGTTGGTACTCGTGCAATTGGAATTGGTTCAAACCGCGTTGATTGGCGTGTTTCCGTACCCAGTAATCCGCAACTTGAACCGGCGCTTCATCGGCACATCGTCCCCGGTATGTTTCCAAATGGATGCGATGGTGCCGGTATTCGGCGATGACTTCGACGGCTGTTTCTGGGGTCAACCGCCCAAAACTGAGCGCGTGGGGAAAGACCAACATTGTGGGCGCAAACCGGTGACCGCCAATATGGGTGGATTGCCAAACCGGCTCATCCCCGTGCGCTTTCAATGCACGGTACACCGGTAATCCCCACTTGGCACAGCATTTGTCGTGCTTGCCATGGGTACAGACTAAAATGAGCGGGTCAAAATGTGCCGGATGCCCCGATGTGCCGGTGACCAGATCGACCAAATTGACGCTCAATAAATCCTCGTAACGGGTCAAGGTCAACGGGTAGATAGCGGCTTTTCCGCGTTGGCTGTTGATCGCGTAAAACTGCAATCGATCCGGTTGAGGCGTATCATTTTTGATCAGCATCAGTCGAGCGTTAGGCAACTTTGCCATTGCTTGTTGGAGGTGCTCCAACATCGCCGGCGGCAGATCGTTATCCTTGGCGGCTTTCTCCCGCCACGGCAGGTGATATTCTATGATAAACCAGAATTGGTAATGAGGCGCCGTACCGTACAAGTGTTCTTTTGCGGCAGTGGATGCGGCGGAACAGTAAAAATTTGATGTTGCTGGCATAGTTTCTCCTTGAGGTGATAAGGAACGAAACACACCCTTAATTTAGATGGAGGTGTCGCACGTTGGTTCTCGCGGTGCGAGAAATAACAACAAAATCTACCCGCTGTCAACTTGAAAATATGCGCGAAAGTGAATCACGGCTTGACGAATAATGAATTTTTTGGTATCATTCCAGACAAATTTCCAATAGATTTTACAAAAAATTTTTTGGAAAACGGGATACGCGACCACGTTTTGAACTTGCGCCAACAGCAATACATCAAAATGACCCGCACACTCCGTACTTTAGTAAGTTACGTTAAGGACTGGGAGTCAGGTAACGCTGGTATAAAATGACCTATTTTAACGCGGGCATAGGCGTCTTGACACCTTGAGGAATGGGATATACTCCACTCAGAACGATTACACCCAATTGAACTTTCGTTATTCACCTCATTTTAATGGATTAAAGGAGACCGGTATGTATCGTATTATCTGGTTACTCACTATCAGTCTATTTTTAACTTTTCAAAGCATTTGGGCAACAGAGATTACCCTGGCTCACATTGAGACGAATAAGGGTACGATTACCTGCCAACTCTATACGAAAGCCGCCCCGCTTCATAGCCAGAATTTTATCAAATTGGCAAACGAGGGGTTTTACAAAGGGTTGACGTTCCACCGTGTGGTACAAGGTTTTGTGATTCAGGGAGGAGACCCAGAAGGCACCGGTATGGGCGGTCCGGGTTATACCATCCCTGCGGAAATCATGTTACCCCACAAAAAGGGCGGTTTGGCGATGGCGCGTACGGGGGATGAAGTCAACCCAGATCGGGAATCCAGCGGCAGCCAATTTTACATCGATCTGAACGATTTACCCCAACTTGATGGCGGTTACACTGTTTTTGGCCAGACAGTTGACGGCATGGATGTAGTCGAAACGATCGCCCGCCGCGATAAAATCATCGATGTGACTATCGAAACTAAAGAAGTTCCAGACGATCAGTTGAAACCCATTGAATTGACTGTTGCCGTCATTGAGACCAATAAAGGTACGATTGAGTGCGAACTCGCGGAAGAGTACGCCCCCCAACATTGTCAAAATTTCATCAAATTAGCAAAGGAAGGCTTTTATGACGGGTTGACCTTTCACCGGGTGGTACCGGATTTTGTGATTCAAGGGGGCGACCCAGAGGGTACGGGTCGGGGGGGTCCCGGTTACACCATTCCGGCGGAGATCGGCTTGATTCATCATCGGGGTGCTTTAGCGGCAGCGCGCACCAGCGATCAGGTCAATCCCGAACGACGCTCCAGCGGAAGCCAATATTACATTTGCCATAAACCATTGCCGCAATTGGATGGAAAATATTCGGTCTTCGGGTTTACCATCAAGGGGCTGGATGTGGTAGATAAAATTGCCGTTGGAGATGTAATGAAATCGGTAAAAATTGAAAAGCGCATTGTGGATTATCAGTGGGTAACCGAATAAGATGAAACATTCTATCCTATTGATACTATTTAGCTGGATGTTGATCAGTTGTGGCAAAAGCAATCAAATAACCATCGCCAAAATCGAGACCGAAAAAGGGACAATGACCGCGGTGCTCTACACGGAAAATGCCCCGAAGCACTGCAAAAACTTTATCAAATTGGCGGAAGAGGGGTTTTACAACGGCTTGACCTTTCATCGGGTCGAGCCGGGTTTTGTGATTCAAGGCGGTGATCCCGCTGGAGATGGAACGGGAGGTCCCGGCTATACCATTCCGCCGGAATTTGGGTTGCGGCACGAAAAAGGAGCATTGGCAATGGCTCGTAAGCCAGACTTTGTGAATCCGAAACAAGAATCCAGCGGAAGCCAGTTTTATATCTGTTTAGAACCCGCGCACCAACTGGACGGTCAATATTCTGTCTTCGGCAGAGTTTATGACGGCATGGATGTGGCACAAAACATCCGGGTTGGCGATAAAATTCTATCAATTACTATTGAGAAACAAGATAAAGTCAAATAAATCCATCACTTTGTAAGAGAGGTTCTCGATTGTGGCAAAGCGAGTACTCATAGCAGACGATGAACTTCATATTCAGGCATCGGTGAGTTACATCGTCAAACAAGCGGGTTACGAGGTTATCACAGCGGATAATGGGCAAGAAGCCGTTGACCGCGCCATTTCCGAATTACCAGATTTAGTTATTTCGGACATTATGATGCCCAAAAAAAATGGTTTTGAAGTCTGTGAAGCTTTGCGCCAACATCCCGCCTTGAAAGATACGTACATCATTTTGTTGACCGCCCGTGGTCAGGATTCCGATGTGGAGCAGGGACTAAAAGTCGGTGCCAATGAATATGTGACCAAACCCTTTAGCCCGATTAAATTACAACAAAAAATCAAAGAGTTGCTTGGTTAAGGAGGAATTCAAACATGCCCCCAACCATTGAAGAGCTAGAAGCTAAAATTGCCCGGTTGGACCAAGAAAAAGAGAGCTTAGTGGCGGAGCTACTCCAAAATTATGAAGAGTTGAATTTGGTTTACGAAACGGCAGAACTGTTTAGTAATGTGTTCCGGTTAAATCATATTGCGGATATGCTGTTGGATAAAGCGACTGAGATTGCTCACGCCCAATTATGCTGGATGGTGGTACAACCGATCCAACCGCAAGATGGCATCCGGGTGATGGCAACTCGTCCAGAACACCAAAAAACATCCCCGTTGATCCCGTGGATCAATACTCACATCGTCAACCCCGTGTTGAAAAGCGGGCGCAAACAGATCATCAACAACATTTCGGAACATTTTGATACCATTCCGGCAGAGTTCACCGCCGAGCAGGCATCGGTTGCGGTCATGGCAATTCCACTAAGTGTTGCCGGCAATGTTCATGGCGTGGCATGCCTCTGCCGTACCGGAGCCGACCAAATATTTACCGCGCGGGAATCCAAAATGGTCTCGGTGCTCTGCTCCCAAGCGGCTCCTACGTTCAAAAATGCCGCCTTTTTAAATCAGATTAAACGCCGTCTGTCTTCGGATGATATCCCCACTTATTGACCCCTGAGAATCCGATGGAACATCCATCTTACACCCAATTACAGCAGGAAAACGATTTGCTCCGGCAACAATTGGTAGATTTACAGCGCCGGGTTGATACCCGTACCCGCGATCTCGAAGCGGCGATCCGGCGGGTCAACCGGTTATTAACCGGCATTGTGGCGCTGGAGGAGATGGCATCGGCATTATTACAGACCGGTCCCGCAACCACAGACCAACTGCCTGAGCTATTGCGGCAACTGGGGCTGTTACTGAATGCAAAGGGGTGTGTCCTGCAATTGGTGACCCACAATGATGAATTGAAATTAGAAGCACTTGTTGGGTTTGGTGATGCGTTTCGCCATGCCTTTGAAACGCGCCCGATGAAACCGGGCTACGGACCGGATGGGTTGGTGGTGAAATACCGTCAAATTGTGGTGATCAGCAATGTCTTCACCGATGAACGCTATCTCTGGAAAGACCTCGCCGAAAAAGAAGGGTATAAAGCTGTCATTGGGGCGCCACTCCTTTCTCAGGGGAAATTGATCGGTATTGTCCAGTTATATTATGCCGGTGAACTCACTGTAGATGAGGATGAATACCGAATTTTGCGGATTGCCACAAATCAAGTGGGCAGTGCTATTCATAGCCACCAGTTATACCGCTATCTGGCAGAAGAAAAAGCCAAATTGGAACATACCTACCGGGAATTAGTGGAGTTGGACGAACTCAAAACGGATTTTTTATCCACGGTGACCCATGAACTCCGTACCCCGCTAACCTCGATCAAAGCGTTTGTGGAAATTCTGATGGCAAATCCGCAGGAAACCCCTGAAAATCGGGCAGATTTTCTACAAATCATTCGCCAAGAGACTGACCGCCTGACCGCTCTGGTCAATGACCTGCTTGACCTTTCTAAGATCACCGCCGGAAAAATGACTTGGAACAAAGAGTTAGTTTCTATCCCCACATTGATCGAAGGGGCGGTGACCGTCATCCGCCCCCTATCGGATTCCAAAAATATTACACTGGATATTCAGATTTCCGATGACTTGCCCGGTACCTTTGCCGATAAAAATCGCTTGATTCAGGTGCTCACTAACCTGCTCTCTAATGCGATCAAATTTACGGAACCGGGCGGACGCATCCGGGTACGAGCTTACCAAACCGTTGATGTGCAAGGACTCGGCGACCGTGAAGACCACTATGATAAGCGTATCGTTATCAGTGTGATCGATGATGGGATTGGCATCCCCCCCCCATACCGTACCGCCATCTTTGAGAAATTTAAGCAAGTGAAAGAACACATCAATGATCGGGTTCAGGGCACCGGTTTGGGGTTACCCATCTGCAAAGAAATTGTGGAGCATCACGGCGGGCACATTTGGGTTGAGAGCGAGGAAGGCAAAGGGAGTACATTCTCCTTCACCTTACCCATCCTTACCCAACTGGATGAAACCCCGACCGAACCGGATTCCGGGGTCTATGAAATGATTACCCCGGTGATCCAAAATCGACCGGTGGAAAATTGTACCGTGTTAGTGGCAGATGACGAACCCAACGTGCGACGGTTTATGGTGCATGTACTTCGACAACATGGCTATCACTGTTTGGAAGCCGAAAATGGCACGCACTGTTTAGAACTTGCCCGGCAGCATCAGCCCCACCTCATCGTGTTGGATGTGCTCATGCCGGGGCAAAATGGGTTTGATGTCGCGGCAGAACTCAAACAGGATGACTCAACCGCCCATATCCCAATTTTAATCACATCGATTGTGCAAGATTATACCCGGGCATTTCATATCGGGGTGGAAGGTTATCTCACAAAACCGATTTCGTATCAGGATTTAATCCAGTGGGTGTATCGCCTCACCCAACTTCAGCAGGATTCTACACCATGACAGACCCACTCCCTCTCATTAATGTTGAATCGGCGGGACAGATTCTCTCGCCAGAAGAACAAGTACGGGTGTTTTCGACCCTGTATGACGTCGGGAATGCCATTTTGGGCACGTTGAATGTTGCGGAAGTGCTACAACTGGTGGTTGACCGGGTTTGTGAGTTTATGGGTTTGAAAAAAGGCTTCCTTATTCTACTGGATGAGGAGCGACCGATTGTTGTCACACCGCTGAACTCCTCGTTAACCCCCGCCGAAATTGATAGCATTAAGAAGATGTTTGCCGAAGACCCGTTTATTGAGCCACTAACCGACTCCACTATTATTCATCTGCGGGATTTCCCCCACACGGAACTGCAACACCAACTCCACTTGACTGCGGGGTTGATCTGTCCCCTCGTCGCCGCGGAGAAACTACTTGGGGTGCTGGTCTTAGGAGACCGTACCTCTGGTGCGCCATACTCCCGGCAAGATATAGTGGTTGCCGGTTTGTTTTGCCAGCAAGCATCGATTGCGCTCCACAGTGCCAAACAGTACGAACACGTGGAAAAGCTGGCTCGTACGGATGGTCTGACCGGCGTGAGTAATCATCGCTATTTCAAACAGCGTTTTGCCGTGGAGATTGAGCGTGCCGACCGCTATGAACATGAACTTTCGCTGTTGGTGATTGATATTGACCGGTTCAAACAGATCAATGATACCTTTGGACATCTGACCGGCGACCTTTTGCTAAAGATGGTTGCCAATCTATTAAAGCGAGTCACCCGCAACACCGACCTTTTAGCCCGTTATGGGGGAGATGAGTTTATGGTGCTACTGGTGGAAACTCCCAAAGTCGGAGCAATGCGTGTCGTCGAACGCATCTTAGATGGCATCCACCAAATGGATTTTGAAGCCGTCGGGTTACAGAACCAAACGTTGACGCTCAGTATCGGAGTGGCAACCTTCCCCGAAGATGCGCAAAGTATGCTGGATTTAATCGAACATGCTGACCAAGCCCTTTATACCGCCAAAGCACAAGGGCGTGATGGCTTTGTCCTCTATGACCCAACCCACAATTCATAAAGACATTTACCGGCGGCTAACTGCCAACCGCTAACGGTTCACTGCCAACCGCATGAATATTTTTCAAAAAATCGGTGAAATCATTGATGATGTGCTTCTTCCTGATGAAGCCTTACAAGCGTTGCGCCGCGGAGAAAAAGCACTGGTTGCCCAGCAATTGGAACAGGCAATCCAACATTTCTACCAAGCCATTTCCATCAAGTCCGACCATCCCGAACCGTACTACAAACTTGGTTTGGCGTATTATTATGCCGGGCAGTATGATGCGGCAAAGAAAGCCGCCCGGCAAGCCCTTATCTACCGTGAGGAATTCCCGCAGGTTTACAATTTAATGGGGTTAATCGCGCTAAAGGAAAATGACCCCAAGTTGGCACTACGTCTGTTCAAAAAGACGATGCAGTTAAACCCCGACTTGCCGGAAACCCATGAGTATATGGGACGAGCATACGCCGCACGAAACCAACATCCGCAGGCATTAACCGCCTTCCGTAAAGCGTTGCGTTTGCAACCGGATGCGCTTTCTACGCAGTTGGGGCTCGCCGAAAGTGCCTTAGAAGTAGGAGACCACCCCACTGCCCGGCAGACACTTCAGACCATCCTGCAAAAAAAGCCCCAGCATAGCCGGGCGCTTTTTTTATTGGGCCGGTTAGAACTGGCGGAAGGCAACGCTGCCGAAGCGGTGCTGTACTTGCAAGGCGCTGTCGCCACTAGCCAACGCCAGCATACGCTGGAAGTGCAACAGATGCTTGCCCGGGCGTATCTTTACCATGATAAGCTGGATTCTGCACAGGAACTGCTGGAAGGGTTGATTACCCGCTATCCCCAATCAGTTGAAACCCATTTGTTGTTGGCAGACGTTTATTTGAGGGGCAAACATCCGGATCAGGTGCTGGACCAACTTCAACCGTTTTTAGATGCCGATCTGCCGGAATCTCAGCGCCAAAATATCCATCTGCTTTGGGGTCGAGCCGCCTTACAACTCAATAAACCGGAGCAAGCAAAAGCCGCTTTTGAACACGTTACCACCGCAAATCCGGATCAAATAGAAGGGTGGGAATTGCTGGCACAAGCGGAAATGCGGTTGCACCAGTTTTCTGCCGCTATCCAGACTCTGCAAAAAGCATTATCACTGGCACCGGATAATCCGCACCTGTATCTGGCACTAGCGGAATGCCAACTGAGCCTAAAACAGTACCCCGCCGCCATTGAATCCGCGAAAATTGTCCTCAAATTTGATCCGGAAAATCTCAACGCCAAAAAAATTATCGAAATATCACACAGTCACCGCACCCATGACCAAACAGATTCCCTGGCGGAACATGCCAGTAATGCTCCCGCTGAATTCGTATTCATTTTAGATAAGCTCTATCGAACCTTGGATTTTTGTACCCATGTGGCGGATTTCCACCCCTTCCAAACCGATCTTTTTGAGCTGATTTCGACCGTGCGCCACCTGCGGGAATCGCTTGACCTACCGTTGCTGGTCACGATTATGGGTGAGTTTAATACTGGTAAGTCCACCTTTATCAACAGCTTTATCGGTGAGAACGTCGCCCCCATGGGTATTCGCCCCACCACAGCGACAATTAACTACCTGAAATTTGGAACCATGAAAAAATTGCGGATCGTCTGGCAGAGTGGGGAAGTGGAGGAAGCCGAAATCACCCGTTTAGCGGAATATGTAGATGAACGGCAAGCAGATACAGAAAATATTCGCCAAATTCAGTGGGTGGAAATTCTGTATCCCCTAGAAATATTAAAAGAGGTTAATATTGTGGATACGCCGGGCTTGAATGTCTCCTTGACCGAACATGAAGCCCTCACCAAAAATTTTGTGGAACGCGCCGATGCGGTGATCTGGCTCTTTGCGGTTGATCAGGCTGGAAAACAGACCGAAAAAGAGGCACTCGCGTTCCTAAAATCACATGCGAAAAAGACGGTGGGGGTTGTCAACAAGATCGATGTGGTTTCGCCAGAGGAGACACAGTGGGTGATCGATGAGGTACAACAAGAACTTGCAGAGTATGTGGCGGGCGTCGTTGGGATTTCCGCTAAACAGGCACTCCGGGGGCAGATCGAGGGTAAGCCGGATCAGGTGGCACAAAGCGGTTTTCACCAGTTAGATGACTTTTTGAATGAGACCATTTTTCAGCATTCCCGGCAGATCAAATATCAGAGTATTATCCATCAATTGACCGGTGTTTTGAGGCAAATGGATTCCATCGAACAGCGGTTGAAATCGGCGGCAGCAGAGCGGGTGACCCAGTTAGAGCAAGCCCAAAACCGGTTGAATGACTTACAACAAACATTTCAACGGCGCTGGATACCGGATCAGATGGAACGGTTCAAAAAGGGGCTAAATAAAATGTATCTGGAATTGGCGCAATATCTTGTGGATAGCACGGTTTATCGCGGCTTTTTTGAGGGAGAGGTGTTGAGCCCTGAAGACCAACAGTATCTGCGAACACAAATTGAAAGCGGTTTTCAACAGGTGATTCAACAGTGCGAAACCGCTTTACGGGCAGAATGTACCGCCGCCGGTATCTCTGAAGATTCGGTACAAACCGTATATCGAGAGTTGGAAGCCTATTTTGCCGGAGTATTGGATGCTGGAACCTTGGCAGAGGCACTCAAACCCACGCAAGATTTTAACGAAGCCATTGAACAGTTCCGCGCATTTCATCCGCCGGCGGCAAAAATCCGCTTGCAACAGGGGCTTAACCGGTGGCAAGAGCGCTTTTTTGTTGCCCAAAAGCATGAATACTCCGACCGGCTCCGGGCACATCACGCCCAACAACTCGAAATTGAATGGACGGTCTTCCAGCCGTTAGCAGAATTGCGGCAATCGTTGCAATCCCTTTCCGACCAATTGAATTAGTGGAGAAGAAGATGTCTCATCCGAAAGTTGAACAGCAAATTACGTTTTTGTACACTCGCAATCTGGCTGGTACGGCAGATTTTTATGAAAAAATAGTCGGCTTGCCTTTGGTGGTGGATCAAGGCTTGTGCCGGATTTATAAGGTTACCAAAGAGAGCTATATCGGCTTTTGTGAACGGGAATCCGCCCCGAAAGTGCCTCAAGGCGTGATTTTTACGCTGGTGACCCCGGATGTTGACTTGTGGTACGATCAGTTTGTGAAAAATGGAATCACTCCAGAAGATAAACCAAAAGATAATCCCGATTACGAAATTTATCATTTTTTTGTAAAAGACCCCAACGGCTATCTGGTAGAAGTTCAACGCTTTTGGGATGAACAATGGAATACGGAATTAACAAATATTTAAACCCTTCAGAAAGAGTAAATATGAAACTGAAAGATTCCAAGATTTTACTGACCGGCGGTAGCTTAGGGCTGGGCAAAGATGCGGCAAAAGTGTTGGTAGAGAGCGGAGCACAG
>RFFQ01000135.1 GCA_003697105.1 Gemmatimonadota bacterium
AATCAAAAACCATCTCTCCGGAATTGGCGCTATTCATACTGCCTAAAAGGTCACTTTTGGCGAAGGTATTGGCAGTTGTTTGAATTTATCGACCTATAAGTCGGTGAATGGGGTAGGACGAATAAACCAAAATAATACGCTGGGCGGTTTACAGAAAAGTTTCAATTAGTTCAAATAAACCCTTAGGATATAAAAACATCCTAAGGGTTTCGTCTATTTCACTATGGAGATTGGCACAAAGTTCGGTCTTCTGTGCTGACACGAGGGTTGTAGCGAAGATAATCTGCAACCCAATTACATCCCCATTCTAGCAACGCATCCAATCCGTCCTCTTTGCCCAGAGCGGGGTGTAGGATATTTTCTAAATTCCAAATTTTGACCTCATCTTCACTGGCAGAGGCGATGGTCTTATTGTCGTTGCTGAAATTGATGTCCATGATTTTCGTATGATGTCCGGTAAATGTTGTCACTTTTTCCCCATTGGTTCGCCACAAAATGATTTGGTTATCCGTACTCGCGGAGATAATCAGGTTGCCATCAACACTGAACCCGACGCTGGTCACTTTGGATTGGTGACCGCGAAAGGTGCGAATGAGATTGCCCTCCACATCCCACAACTGGATTTGATGGTTGACATTCCCCGTCAAGATATGACTGCCGTCTGGGCTGAAGGCAATTGCCGATAAACTCGTTTGGGGGTCCCCAAATGAGCGGATTTTATCCCCCTTGATATTCCACAATGTGACATAACCATCCCAACCCGAGGCTGCAAGTATTTCACCGCTGGGATGAAAGGCAACACCGGTCATTTCGTCGGGATGGATTAAGGTGCGGAGCAGTTTGCCCGTTTTGCTCCACAGTTTTATCGTCTGGTCAACACTGGCAGAAGCCATCAGGTTTCCATCCGGGCTGAAAGCGACATCCCAAATCCAGTCCTGGTGCCCACTCAATGTTTTTAGCAGCTTGCCGGTGCGACTCCATATTTTCATGGTTTGATCTGCGGAAGCGGTGATGAGCTGGTCGCCGCTGGGACTGAATGTGACATGGTAAATCACATCTGAATGAGCTTGCCAGGATCGTAATGGTTTGCCGTTGGCTTCCCACAGTTGAACGACTCCTTGTTCGGTGGCAGTGGCGAGCCGGTTGCCATCGGGACTGAAAGTAACACTGGTTAAATGCGGTGTCTCCGGGAACAATCGGTTTTGTTCGGTTACTTCTGCGGCGAGTTCTTCCAACATCTGTTGAACCTTTTGTTGTAGCTCTAGGGGAATTTCGGCTTGCGAGAGCCGTTGTCCCGCCTTAATAGCGGCAATTAAGGCGCCGAGTTGATCCATGGCGTCACGGTGTTGCTTGGCTTGGTCTAATAATATCTTAATTTGTCCCTGTACCGCTAAATTCCGCTGTTCCTCCGCAATTTTTTTTTGCCGGAGGGCTTCTTGTTTGTTTTGAATGGCGATTTCGCGCTCTTGTTCGGCGATGGCTTTCTGCCGGAGGGCTTCTTGTTTGTTTTGAATGGCGACTTCACGTTCTTGTTCAGCGATGGCTTTCTGCCGGATGGCTTCTTTTTCGTTTGCCTCGGCGATTGCTTTTTGTTTGATGGCCTCTTGCTCATTGATGACGGCAATCTGCCGTTGCTTCACCGCTTCTGCTCGCTGGAACAGGGCAATAACCGCCAGACACGAGACGATGACCGCTACGGCGATCACGGCTCCCATCATAATTTTACGGCGTCGCTCTTTGGCACGGAAGGCGGCTTCAATAGCATCTTTGCTGGTTTGGATGAATTCCTTTTGGATGGCGGTGGGAGCAGGTGTTTTATGGTGCTCTATGGCTTCTGTCAGCCACATTTCTGCCGCCGTAAATTCCCGCCCGCGCAGGAGCAAATCCCGACTTTTTTCGTGGGCTTCCCATTCAATGGCGCGTTGCGACCACTTCGTATGGCTTTTCACATGTTCGCGATCGGTATCAAGCGTCCGTACCAATTCGCTGAATGCGGCTTGAAAATCGCCGCGACGGCTCTCAAAATCGATCCACTGTACCGATTTTAAGCCCTCCGGCAATCTATCCTGCTCCACGGAGCGATATAATACCGGAATAATCCGCTTATTTAACTTCTGGGCATATTCTACCTCTTCTACACAGAATTCCGATTCCACGGCATGGGGTGAAATCACAAAAACGATGTTGTCGGAGGATTCAATCCCTTGAAAAATTTCACTTTGAAAATCCGACCCAAAATCGATACTTTCTTGATCGAACCAGGTGATTTTTCCTTGCAGTTGTAACTGCTCGTTGAGAAGGCGGCAAAAATCTCCATCCGCCCGTGAATAGGAGAGGAAAACATCCGCTGTCGTATCTGGGGGTTGGTTTTCACTCTCTTCGATGAATTCTTTATGGATCGGTAGCATCGGGTGGTCAGGGTGCTTATCCGCTAACCGTACCCATGCCTGAGCATTTTTGAGTTCATGTCCCCGTAATAAGATACCCGGATTTTTATTTTGGCGTTCCCAGCGTAACGCCTTGACCAACAGCATCTTATGTTGATAGTAATAATCCCGATCCCGGTGTAGTTCGTAAAGGAGTTTGTCGATACCCTTGTAATAGGTTTCATCCGCATCATCTTCAGATTTGGGGAGAATATCAATAAATTGTACTTTTCGGATTTCGGGCGGCAGGGTGTTCAAGTCGGTGGGTGCCACCACCAACATGATAATTCGTTTTTTCAATTGTGTCGCATAGGCTAATTCTTGTTGGCAATATTCGGATTCCAAAGAGTCGGGGGAGAGTAGAAAGACCACATTGGTCGTTTCTTCAATTCCTTTGTTAATTTCTTCCTGAAATTCTACGCCGGTGCGGATATCGGTGAGGTTTGTCCAGACGGTCAGACTGTTGCGCATTAAGGATTGCTTGATCTTTTCCATCATTTCTGTATTCTGGGTGGAATAGCTCAAAAACACGTCTGTAACCAATCCTTGTGCATTTTTGATGCTCTCGGTGATGTACTCCGCATGGAGCAAGGTTGGTTCGCAGGGTGCTTGCTGGGTGTCAAAGCGTTGTTTTAACCACTTTTCCGCCTGAATCCGGTTTTCTCCAGTGAGTAAGTATTCGACGCGTTTTTGGTGCCGTTCCCAATAAAGCGCTTGGGTCAGGATTTGGGTATGCAACTTCACATAATCTTCATGCCGGTGCAAAAGTTCCACAAGTCCTGAAAACGCCTGCTCGAAATTATCCACCGCTTCGTATTGATCTTGAGGTACCTCCGGATCGTACTTTTCGCGCATGTAAATCCAGTTGATCTTACCAATTACCGGATGGATGCTGTCCCACAACCCTTCGGGTTCTACATGCAAAATGGGGATGATGCGCTTGTTACGCCGCACGGCTAATTCGATTTCTTTTAAGCAATATTCGGATTTCACCGAGTGCGGCGCTATTATGAAAATAAAATTATGAGCTTTTTCGATTCCATCATCAATCTGATTTTGAAAATCAACCCCCAACGGGATGTCATTCTGATCAAACCAAACTTGGAAGCCACTTTCCTGCAACCGGTTGTGTAATTTCGTCGCAAATGCTTTGCTTTCTGCACGACCGTAAGAAATAAACACATCATTATGCCCAATCAAATTTTCCATCATTTCTGACCTCTGAATTTACTTTTTCTTTCTGGGTCTGACAACCGGAGATGCCGCCGAAGTTGGTTGACCTCAGGGCGCGTCAACGGTCGAGATTCTCCGGGAGATAAATCTCCCAATGATAGTGTTCCAAATTGGGTGCGCTTGAGTGCGATAACAGGATGCCCGATAGCTTTACACATGCGCCGTACCTGCCGTTTACGTCCTTCATGGATGACAATTTGGAGGCACGTCGTGTTCGTATTTTTCTGGAGGATGCTCACGGTGGCGGGTGCCGTCCACCCATCTTCCAACAACAGACCTTGCCTCAACCGCTGTAAATCGGTCTCCGCCGGTTGTCCTTCTACTTCCGCAATGTATGTTTTTTCGACACCATATTTAGGGTGAGTCAAGTGATAGGTCATTTGACCGGAATTTGTGAACAACAGCAAGCCTTCGGTATCCCGGTCCAGCCGCCCGACCGGATACAACCGGTACGGCATATCCGGCAGTAGCTCCATCACTGTGGGGCGTCCTTGCGGATCAGAGACGGTGGTGACGTACCCCATCGGCTTGTTGAGCATGATGAAAAGCTCGGTTTCCGGCAACAAGACCGGTTGGTGATCCACTTCAACCCGGTCGGTCTCCGGGTTGACGGTGTACGAAAAATCGGTGACCGTTTTTCCATTGATTTTAACCCGCCCCGTTTTGATGTATTTATCACATTTACGGCGAGATGCTAAACCCGTTTGAGCTAAAAATCGGTTTAAACGCATGATGTTATTATGATTCCGGTGTGTTGGTGCCTTCGACTGTTGTGGTTTCTACATCAACTACTTTGAACCCTAAATGCTCAAAGGCTTCCAGCAGACCCCGTTGTAGCGTACTGCGCGTGATGACACCGGTTAAGTCGATGCCAATTTGGACAATCGTTTGGGCAATTTGCGGGCTGATACCCACGATAATACATTCTGCCCCTAACAGCCGCACGGCTTCCACGGTTTTGATCATGTGATTGGCAACTTCGGTATCCACCAGCGGTACACCGGTAATATCCAAAATCACGATTTGTGCTTTGTGATCGACAATGCTTTGCAGGATATTTTCCATCACCTGATCCGCCCGGCGACTATCAATTGTGCCGATTAAGGGCAGGGTTAGCACCCCTTCCCAAATTTGGATCACCGGAGTGGAAAGTTCCAGCATCAAGGCTTGTTGTTCTTCAATGTATTTGATTTGCTCGGTGAGCTGGGTTTCGATGGCATGCCGTTCCGCTGCGAACGTTTCGTACTGGATTTTCTGGATTAACACATCAATATCATTCCGTAAATGCCCAAATCCGCGATACGCCGCCTCCAACTTGAGGAGCAACTGGTCAACCGGCTCATCGTGTTGCTGTTTGATGCAGGCTAATGTGGAATCTTGCAAGACCAACACAGATGCCTGAATACCGTCCAGAGGTTTGCCGAGATCAAGATAGGTTTCGATCATGTCCCGAAAATAATCTTCCGGTAAATAGTTCTCGCTTTTGAAAGCGGCGATCAGATCGGTCATGAATTCATCAAAGCCGCGACGCAGATCGGCTCGGTCTCGCGCCGCATGACTGGCGTTGACGGCATCACGGTGTTCGTAGTAGCTTTCAAAAATCGCGTCCAGATGGGTGGTCATAAATTCGGCTAATTCTGCCAATCCCTTTTGGCTCATAGTAACCTCTTGTCATGGGTTATGAAGGTGAATCTGTCAGACTCATAAATACTTTCGGTATCGATTGAATTATATCTGAGGGAATCAAACTGCGTTCACCCTGTAATGTTCGCGCCATATCACCGGCGAAACCATGCACAAAAACGCCTGCTTGTGCTGCGGAGCTTGCCGGTAACCCTTGCGCTAGAAAGGTAGCGATGATACCGGTGAGCACATCTCCTGAGCCCGCCGTTGCCATCCCCGCATTGCCGGTGGAATTAATCGAAACCTGCCCGGTGGGGGAGGCGATAATCGATCCTGCTCCTTTAAGAACAATTGTGACACCCCACTCTTGGGCCTTTTCCCGGGCGATTTCCAGCCGGTTGGGGTGGATGTCGGCTATCGAACGTCCGATCAACCGCGCAAACTCACCGAGATGAGGTGTTAATACCAGTTGTTTGCTTTTTTTGTGTTTCAAAACGGTCATATTTGTGGTAAGGGCGTTTAAGCCGTCGGCATCAATAATCAGGGGTTGCTCGACCGTTTCGACCAAGTGGTGGATGAGGGTTTGCGTTTCCTTATCCGTGGAGAGCCCGGGACCCACCGCGAGGCTATCGGCGTGTTGTGCCAACCTCAGAATTGGATCGTGTGCCGTGGGGTGTAATGCTCCGGTTTGGGTGGGGGGGAGTGCTGCTTTGACCACTTCGGTCAGTTTGATTTCCATAATATCGCGGATGGTTGCCGGCATCGCTAACGTAACATAACCTGCGCCTGCACGGTATGCTGCCTGACATGTCAGCGTCGCGGCGCCGGTCATTCCCGGCGAACCTGCAACAACCAACACTTTGCCGCAGGACCCTTTGTGCGCGTCTAGTGGGCGGGAGGGTAACAACCGGCGGATATAACCGGAGGTTAGCCAATCGATGGTAAGGTTAGGGTCTTCCGTTAATGAGCGAGGAAAGCCAATATCTAAAATATGCAAGTGACCCACATACATACTGCCCGGTGGAATCAATTGCCCAATTTTGGGGAGTCCCATCGTGCAGGTGAGGTCTGCCCGCACGCAGACACCTGCCACTGCGCCGGTATCGGTGTTGAGTCCCGATGGCACATCGACCGCCACAACCGGTTTTTGGCTCGTGTTTATCCATTCAATTATCTCGGCGACAAACCCGCGCACCGCCCCTTTAATACCGGTACCAAAAATGGCATCGACCAGCACATCGGCTGGGGTTAGATCGGTTTGCGGAAGTGACTCGGGGGTAAGGACTTCCATTGGTATCTGCAATTGGTGGCAAATGTCCGCATTCAAGCGGGCATCGCCGCGGAGTTGATCGATTGGGGTGAGCATCAGCAATTTGACCGTCCACCCCCAGTTGTGCAGATGCCGGGCAATGACAAAGCCATCCCCGCCATTATTCCCTTTGCCGGTGAAAATGTACGCAATTCTACCGGTAAATTCTGCGTGGATGATTTGGGCCGTGAGGTGTCCGGCATTTTCCATCAGCACCGCACCGGGGATGCCAATCTCGTTGATGGTTAGGGCATCGATCTGCTGCATTTGAACGGCAGAGACCACCTTATAATTGCTACCAGATGGGGGGATGTAATGTTTCATAATGATTTTATCTTGTTGTTTCAAACGTTGTTTGTTGCTGACTGGGGGGACTTGCCGTGTATAATTCGTGTATAATTAAGGTTATTTGGTGATCCGGCAATCAGTAAGAGATTTGCTGACATGCCGTTTACATGCGATGATGTCCTTTGTGAACGTGTACCATCGCATCTCCTCTAGCCCGCAAGCGGGTAATGGTACCAAAATCCACAGTGCCCGGAACTGGTGCTTACATTATGGCAAACTTAGACCCGTTTTGCAAGGTAAAAATGAATGGGATTCTACCTGCCGGCAGTTCCGTCTGAAAACTACGGATTGTTCTCAAAAAAGGGTTGATTTTTTGAGATTTTTCGGATATAATGCCAGACAGAACTCAGATTTGACCTCCCTGATATAAGGACAGCCTTGACATGGCAGATGCGGAAAAAATCATCCGAAAAGCCCTTCGTTTTAAAGAAAATAAGCAATTCGATAAAGCCACTGAAACCCTCCGTGATTTTCTCAAAGACCATGGTCATCATTTTGACGTCCTGTGGGAACTTGCCGCCATTTACTTTGAAAGTGGGCGGGAAAAATCCGGTGTGACCACCTTACGGCAGGTTTTAAAGTCGTATCCCAGTAAAATTCAAGCCGTTTCTGCATTTTTGGAACGGGAATGGAAACATGCCCGGGATCCAGAATCATTGCTCTGGTTTTTGTGGGAAAATCAGATTCACCAGCGTGACTTTGATGAAGCCAATCGGGTGCTGGAACGGCTCGATACCCCCGCCATTCAAGAGCAATTAACGCACTATCGGGAAAATCTGCGTCACATTGAGGAATATAAAGACCCGACGAATTACGATGATAATGACATCGATACCTTCTATTATCTCGCGGAATTGCAACGCCACCTCGGTCAGACGGAAGAAGCGTTGATCTCCATCCGCAAACTAATCGATCTCCGCCCCGCCGAGACCCAAAATATCAAGCAAATTTACGAAAAAGAATATCACCGTAACCGGGAAGATGAACATACTAAGTCCATTCTCGGTGAAATCTATATGATGACGGATGATATTGAGAGTGCGGTGGAAGTCTTTCTTGAAATTCCAGATAAAGATGCGAACCGGTTGCAGGACGCGGTGCATTTGCTGGAAAAAATGCTCCTCGATAAGCCCGATAATCCAGAGCTGCTCAAAGGGATGGCAAAGATACATCTAAAATTGGATAACATCTCTGGTGGCTTGGAGTATCTGGTCCGGGCGGCAATGATTGCCCCAGAAGCCGGTGAGGAAGTTCTGCTGGAACTCGATAAACTGAATGGTGACCATGAGGTGGGTGTGTTGTATGCCCGCGGTCAAATTTACCAACTGCAAGGGAAGTATCAAGCTGCCATCGATGCCTATCAGACTGTTTTAGAACGCGACCCGGCTTATGAAGCGGAAGTCTTAGCCAAACTGGCTGAAATTGCCGATCAAGATAACCAGAATTTAAATGCCTTGTTGAATATGAGCGAGCTGGAGATTCAACGGGGTGAGTTTTCAAAAGCGTTACGTTGGCTCGACAAAGCCCGCCGGTTACGTCCGGACGAAATGGATGAGATCATCCGCCAGCTCTTGAAAATTTTGCAGGTCGATGAAAGCCATCTGGAAGCACACCGGCGGTTAGGTGACATCTATACCGATCAGGGCGATTATGAGCGTGCAGTTGCTACCTATTTGCATCTAGCGGAAACCAATCCCGCCGAGGAATGCCGGGCGGTTGTAATCAAAGGTTTAGAGACGATCCACACCAAAAAGCCATCCCATACAACCGTTTCATTGGAACTCGGTAAATTATATATCCGCCAAAAAAATTACCAAGAAGCCATCATGCGCCTGAGCGATGTCTTAAAGTATGCACCGGATCAACTGAATGCCGTCATGCCGTTGATTACGGAAATCCTAAATAAAGACCGTAAGCAGGCAAGTATCGTAGCCCGAATGTATGAAAGTGTGGCACTGAAAACGGGTATTGATGATACGTTGGTCGCATTGGCTTTGGCAAAAGCCTATGTTTACGAACGCCAATACGAACGGGCTACCCAGCAGTTGGAACGTGTGCTGGCACTTGATGAGAGCTACACGGATGCCGTAGTTCCTGTGTACCAGCAGATTTTGGATGAGAATCCTTCCCACCACGAAAGCCGACTCGCATTAGCCGATTTGTATATGCGCCAAGGGCAGTATCCGGCGGCAGTGGATGTTTTGCGCGCCGCCGCCCGTCACAACCAGAGCAGTTCCCAAATCATTGAGTTGTTTTATAGGATTTTGGATCGAGAGGATAGTGATTATACCCGCCAAGCCTTGATCGAGACCCTCCACGAACGCAAATTAACCGACTTGACGATTCAAGAGTGCGAAAAGGTGATTCAAAAATCACCGGAGGCGGCTTATGCCTACGAAATCTTGGCGGATGCCCTGATTGAAAAGGGACATTTCACCCAATCCGTGGACCGGATGTATGCCTTGATGGCAATGGATGCCTCCACAGTGGATGTGGTCTTGGAAAAATGTGACCGTATCCTCAGTATTGATGAGACGAATGTTGCCGCCCGCTATTGCCGGGCAGAAGCCTTCATTAAAAAAGACCGTCTCGCAGATGCCGTTGATGAATTTATGCGGGTGCTGAAATATGATTCAGACCGGATTGAGGCGGTAATCGATCATCTCAAGCGGGTGATTTCCCTCCAGCACACGAATGTGGACGCTCATCTGGCGTTAGGGGAAGTTTATCTCCAGAAAAATGATTACAATGAAGCCTCGCGGGCTTTCAGTACGGCACTGGAGCTTGATAGTGACCGGCTGGGGGAAGTGATTCGCAAATATTATCAAATTCTGAAACTCGATCCGGTGAATGTTACGGCGCATTTTATGCTGGGCAAAGCACTTATCAAAAAAGAAGAATATGCCAAAGCGGTTGAGCACCTTGATATGGCGCTGGAATTGGATTACCAGTTCATGGAGCCGGTCATGCGGGAGTACCAACGCGCGCTGGAACAGGACGCGAGCGTCCCGCAAACCCACTTGGCATTAGGCCAGATTTATGCCCAGAAAAATTTATATTCCTCGGCTATCGAACATTTCACCAAAACCTTGGAGTTAGATGCCAGTTTGGCAACACAGGTGATCGACCAGTATCAGGCAATACTCCTGAAGTCACCGGCTCAAGCCAAAGTCCGGTTCGCTCTAGGTAACGCATATATCGTGGATCAGGATTATCCGGCGGCAATCGAACAGATCGAAACTGCATTAAAGACCGACGAAAAATTACTGCCCCAAGCGATTGAAGCGTATGAATCCATCTTAGTGCGCGACCAGCAGAATGCGCGCGCATTATTGGCGCTGGCAAAAGGCTATGTTCAGCAGGGCAATTTTGAAAATGCGGCAACGCATTTGGTGCAAGTGGCCGATTTAGACCCGAATCAGACGGAAGCTATCATCGAAGGCTTGGAGATGATTTTGGATGCAGACCCCAGTCAGGTGACTTCCCGTTTGTATCTCGGTGATATGTATTCCCGTAAAGGAGCGTATTCCAACGCCTTGGAGGAATTTCATAAAGCGTTGGACCAAACGGAAGATGTCCACCAACGCGTAGAGTTGTATCTTCATATCGGCAATACCTATGTGGCATTACAAGATGACGCGCGGGCACGTCAGGCGTTTTTAAGTGCTCGTGAACTTGAACCCGAAAATAGTACCTTATACCAGCAGTTGCGTGAATTGTATTCCAAACGCACCGTCACACAGATTCAACTGTTGCGTAAGCAATTAGAAGCCATGCCTACCGATCCCGCTACACGGTTGGAGTTAATTCGGCGATTGCGTGAAGCTCATCAATATGATGAAGCGATTCAAGTGGCTCAATTTAAGGGTATTGACGCCTCGACAGAAGCTCAACGGCTACTGGAATTAGGGCGTTGCTTTTTAGAAAGAGGTGATTATTATACGGCTATTGAGGTACTCTCAGGTGTGCCGGTTGAGGGCGCATATTTAGACCGTACCGCCTTAGCCCGATTGTATTATCAGGCGATCGCGTATGAGCGCGTTGGTCTCTATCAACACGCTATTTCCCTGCTGGAACACATCCAGCGGGTGGATATGGCGTATGCCGATGTACCGGATCGAATCCAACACAACTTTCTTCAACATGCCAAAGGGCATGTGAAAACAGTTGACTATTCGATTCAAATCATACCAGCAACAATACCCTGATGTTGGCTATCATGCTCCCATCACGGGTGTTGTTTTTACGTTCAACCATTTACATTTTTGGAAAAGAAAGGGTGTATTCATGGAAACAATCATCACGGCGAGACATTTTGAATTGACCGATGAACTTCGGTCGCATGTGGAATCTGAGATGGAACGGTTGCGTAATCATTCGCGAAAGTTGCACCGTGCCCATGTGATTTTGGAGATCGAACCTCATGGAAATCGTCAAATTGCCGAGATCAATCTGCATGCGAATTCCACGCAATATGTCGCCAAGTCAGAATCTCATGATATGTATGTTTCCATTGATGAGGTATTGGAAAAATTGAAGCGTCAATTGGAAAAACACCGGGATAAAGTGATAGACCACCGGCATCGGGGTGCACATACCACGAAAGATTTAAAAGAAGAATATGCACCGGAGATGTATGATTATTCCGAATACGATACCGACCTACCCGAAATTGTGGAGGTAGAGTACGATTTGCAGAAACCGATGTCCATTGAAGAAGCCGCATTACAGCTTAAGATGAGTCCGAATTTGTTTTTGGTGTTTATGAATGCTAAAACGGGACGGTTGAATGTTATCTTTCGCCGTAAAGATAATACCTTTGGGTTGATCCAACCGCAACGGCATTAAACAAATGTGTTCATGAAAATAACATCGGGAATCAGATTACTCTTGATTCCCGATGTCTGTTTGAAAAAGGCAAAATCATGATAAATTATGAAGCGTCGGATTCACCGAGTGCTTTTTTTGCTAATGTAGAGCAGGAAGAGGTGTTCACCGTTGGCGATATGTATAACCGCTGGGGTAATACGCTCAAGCTCCGATTGTTGACCAATCAGGGGGGCTTAAAAAAACGAATTGTAAATAGTGAATTGGATCGACCCGGTCTGGCGCTCAGTGGGTATATTGAACGGTTTGCCTATCGTCGTATCCAGATTTTAGGGCAAACGGAGATGTCCTTTCTGTATAGCTTACCCCCGGAAAAGCAACGGCAAGCTGTTTATAATATTGTCCGCTTTCCGGCAGTACCGTGTATTATTGTTTGTAAAAAACTACATGTACCTTCTAAAATTTTGGAAGTGGCGAACTCACAAGGTACCGCCATCTTGCAAAGTGAACTTTCGACGGTTGACTTACAGGATCAACTCCAAAAACATCTGGAGTTTATCTTTGCGAAGCAGATACTTATTCATGGCGCTATGGTGGACGTTTACGGGGTCGGTATGTTGATTACCGGTGACGCAGGAGTCGGCAAAAGCGAATGTGCACTTGATCTGGTTGAACGAGGACACCGGTTTGTGGCGGATGACGTCGTGGTAGTTAAAAAACTGCAATTAAATACCGTCACGGCATTTGCCAATTCCCGTATCAAGCATTATATGGAAATTCGGGGATTGGGTATTATCAATGTCAAAGATTTATTCGGTATTTGGGCGGTACGAACCCAAAAAGATGTCGATATTGTGATGAATTTATTTCGGTGGGATGGCATGAGCAATATGGACCGGGCAAACGTTGACCATAAAGTCCAAATGATTTTGGATGTTCCCATTCGGAAGATTAGCATCCCGGTGACCTCCGGGAAAAATATGACGGTCATCTCGGAAGTAATTGCCATGAATTTCTTACGTGAAAAAATTGAAGGTATTAGTACTTCAGATGAATTTTCTAAGAATTTAACCCGAAATATGGAACACCAACGAGCGATGCAATGGTAGAACTCACCGCAATTATTCAAAACCGAATGGGTATGCATATGCGACCCGCCGATCAGATTGTTCGTACGGCTTCCAAATATGATTCCACAATTAAGTTGATTAAAGATGGGGTGGGAGTAAATGCCAAAAGTATTTTGGGAGTGTTGATGCTGGAAGCGGGCAAAGGTTCGGAAATTACCATTCAAGCAGATGGGGTTGACGAGCAAGATGCGGTTGACGCCATCAAAGAATTGATCGATAACAAATTTTATGAGGAATAATATTTTTCAGTATGGGTCTGCGATGGGGCTATAACACGAATGGTTTTGCGAACCATACGCTGAATGCGGCATTGGATATTATCGCTGATTTGGGTTATGCGGGTGTGGCACTGACACTCGATAATTATCATTGTAATCCCTATGCACCGGACGCCGCTACCCAAATCCAACAGACGAAAGCTCAACTTCAGCGGCGCCAGTTGGCGTGCGTGATTGAAACCGGTGCCCGCTTTTTATTGAACCCTAAACAAAAACATGAACCCACGTTGATTAGTTTGGTGGGACGCGAACAGCGTATTGACTTTTTAAAAGCGGCGATTGATTTGGCAGTGACCCTAAACGCCGAAGCCGTTTCCTTTTGGTCGGGTGCGAATCATGCCCAGCTACCGGAAGATCAGGCGTGGGATTTGCTCGTTGAAGGATGCCGGCGGGTCGCACAATATGCGTTGGCACGGGATGTGACCCTCGGGTTTGAACCTGAACCGGGCATGTTTATTGAAACCCTTGAGCAATATAGCCGACTCGCGGCGGAAGTGAATACTCCTAACTTCCGCTTAACGCTTGATATTGGTCATATTTTTTGTACGGAGACCGATGCTGCTCCAAACCTGATCCGCCAGTATGCCGGTCACATTGTCAATATTCATATTGAAGATATAAAAGATCGGGTTCACCAGCACTTGATGTTTGGTGAGGGTACCATCCCGTTTGAACCGGTTCTCCAAACCCTGAATGAGATTGGCTATGCCGGTTTAGTTAATGTGGAATTAAGCCGGCATAGCCACATGGCACCCGTGGCGGCAGAACGAGCTATTCATTTTTTGAATCAGTTTATATAATCTTTTTCATTGAAAGTTTGGGGAAATCTTTTTCTTGACAAGGGCTAGAATTGCAGGTATAATCGTTTTAGCCTATTCCTCTCGACAATTGTTCTTGTTAAAGGTCGTTGCGCTGATGTACGTTAAATTTTGGGGTGTTCGTGGATCATATCCAATTGCCCGGCCCGATAATACCCACTTTGGGGGAAATACCCCCTGTATTGAAATCAAAACGAAATCCGGTGGTCACATCATTATTGATGGCGGTACCGGTATTCGCCCCTTGGGTAAGGAGTTGGTCAAAGCCGGCCCCTTTCGGGACGGTAAAGGCAGTTTATCCATCCTAATGAGCCATACCCACTGGGACCATATTGTCGGTTTCCCGTTCTTCAAACCGTTTGATTTGGTGGGGAATACTTTCACAATTTATGCCGCTCGCCTCGATTTTATCACGCTGAAAAGTATTTTTGAAGGCTTCCAGAATTCGGTCTATTTCCCCGTTCCATTTGAGACCCTTTCCGCTTCCATTCAATTCAAAGAGATTCGTCCAGATATGACCTTTAAGGTCGAAGGTGCAACCGTAACTACCATGCAATTGAATCACCCGAATGTGACGTTGGGCTATCGCATTGATGACGGGGAGCATGTGTTTACCATTCTTTCCGATAATGCACGGATTGAGGCGGTTCAGCAAGGACAAGGTCGAGAAAATATTCCACCGGATAAATTAGATGCCTTTAAGCAAGCATTTCGGGCTCAGATGATCGATATGGCATGGGAAGCTGACGTGCTCGTTTACGATACCATGTTTACCAAGGAATCCATCAAAGGACGGGAACATTGGGGACATTCCAGCCCCGAAGATGGTGTTTCCGTCGGTGAAGCGGCGAAGTGTAAACGGCTCATTTTGTTCCATCATGATACGGAAGAGAATGACGAAGCCGTTCGCCGTAAAGAGATTGATGCGAATTTGTTGAGTACAGACAACCTGACGGTGTACGCCGCTTATGAAGGCATGGAATTTCGGCTTGGGAAAGGGTCCGGATGATGAAGATCAAAGTATGGGGCGCTCGAGGTGACATCGTTGCGCCCGGACCGGAAACCGTAAAATATGGTGGAAACACAACGTGTATTGAAGTGCTATCTTCTACGGGAGAGCGGCTGATTCTGGATGCGGGCATTGGGATTACCCGGCTCGGACTCCACTTGATCCCCCCTAAAGATACCACCGAACCCAAAGATTTCCATATTTTACTCTCGCATTCCCACATTGATCACATCCAAGGGTTCGTCTTTTTCCCACCAATTTTTTCACCCCATAGCGTGATTTATCTTTATTGCCCACAAGGCTCACACCGCACCTTGTCAAGCGTTATTAGAGGTCTATTTGCGACGCAATATTCCCCGTTGGAAGATGTTTCCAATCTGCCCTCTAAAATTCAGTTTATCGAAGAGACATCCGCCTTGATCCATATCCCGCCATTTGAAGTTGAACAAATTCGGGTGGACCACCCCGGGGATTGTTATGCTTACCTAATTAAAGAAGGGGAGACCGCAATCTTGTTTGCCACAGATCATGAGGCTCGGGATAACGAGATCAATAAAAATCTAATTGAAAAGGGAAAAAACGTAAACCTGCTGTTGCATGACGCTCAACTAACCCCTGCTGAGTATCAACAAAAGATAGGTTGGGGGCATAGTTCGTACCCGAATGCCGTCGAAAATGCTCGCCAAATGGGCGCTAAAAAACTCATGTTGATTAGCCATGACCCCGATCGTACGGATAATGAGATGGACCAAATTGTGATGGATGCCAACCGGTTGGCAAATGGTGAATTTGAAGTTGTCGCGGCAATGGAAGGACATGTGTACAAGGTTTGATCGTCGCACTGAATATGGATGGTCACGCTCAAAATACCGTTGTAACATTAGCTGGTTTTTGAGCGTTTTTCATTTTTAAATGGAGATCATGACAAATGCGCTTAATTAAAATCGGAATTGGGTGTGTCAATTCTAAAGTAGGTGCTTTTCGGGAAAATACCCGCGCTTGTATCGATCTCATTGAGCGTGCTCAGCGGGAAAATGTCTCCGTATTAGTCTTGCCAGAGTTGGCACTTTGTGGTTATAACCCGGATGATCTGAGCTTGTGGGTCGATTTTGTGGATGCCAACTGGGATGCGGTACACCAACTGGTTCCCCACACGGAAGGTATGTTTGTATCTGTGGGGTTGCTTATCAATTTTGAAAATAAGACCTACAACGCGGCAGCGGCTATCCATGATCGGAAGTTGATCGGGGTTGTGCTTAAAGAACAACTGCCCAACTACGATGTGTTTTATGAGGGACGAACCCTCGCCCGTGGATTTGAGAATTTCCGGATTGATTTGAATGGCGTTCCTGCGGGTGACCTGATCTTCCACACGGATTGCGGGGATATTGCACTGGAAATTTGCGAAGACCTCTGGACACCCGATGGACCAAGCAAACGCCGGGCGTATGCCGGAGCAGAACTCATCTTGAACTCTTCGGCATCACCCTTCCGGGTGGGTGTAAAAGCGATCCGGGAGCACATGCTGGCCACACGTTCCGCCGATCATGAGTGTATTTATGTCTATAGCAGTTTAGTGGGCGGTAATGACCGGTTGGTGTTTGATGGTGGGGGGTTTGTCTATCAAAATGGAAGACAGGTTTTGGATGCTCCCCGTTTTGAAGAAGGGCTGTTTTGTGCCACCGTTGATGTGGGGCACACGATGCGTATCCGGCGGGAAAATACCACCTGGCGGAATAATGTGGAACGGTTTTATCGCTCCACACAGATGCCACACGTCATCACCTCCCCCGGAAAAACCACCGGCCGGGAAAAGTTGATCTACCCGTTACCCTCATCCAAGAATTTTTTCTTGCCGGATTTAGAACCGCTTTCTCACAAAACGGCGGAACAACGGGTTTATGAAGAATTGCTCAATGCACTTATTTTGGGCACTAAAGATTATTTTGAAAAGACCGGTGCTTTCAAAAAATTTGTGGTGGCGCTCAGTGGCGGCAAGGATAGCGCGTTATGTGCGTTTATTGCCCAACAGGCAATCCGTTGGCGCTATCCGGATTTAGATGAGGCGGCACTCCGGGAAAAAATACGAACCGAACTGACCTGTTTTTATCTGCCTACTACCGCGTTCTCTACCAAAAGTACGGAGAATGCCGCGGCGCAATTAGCCGCAGAACTGGGGGCAACTTTTAAAATTGTTTCCATCCAAGATGAATTTGAAATTGCCCTGAAAAAACAAGAAGAAATGTTGCTGGATGGTGAAAATATCAGCGACCTCTCTCGCCAAAACACACAAGCCCGGATCCGTGGTTCCTGGATGTGGAATTACTCCAATTCCACCGGCGCGATGATCCTCATCACCAGCAATATGAGTGAAGGCGCTGTTGGGTACACCACACTGGGTGGGGATGAAGAAGGGTGTTTTGCTCCGTTGCTTAACGTCCCCAAAACGATGATCATCAAATTACTGGATTATGCGGCAGAAACTTACCACCTGCCGGCTTTGCGATCCGTCAACGAATTGCCTCCATCGGCAGAACTCGCGGCAGACCAAACGGATGAGGTGGATTTGATGCCTTATGACATTCTCGATGTCATTTTATACCTTTTTGGGGAAGAAAAGCTCGATGCGGAAGAAATTTTACAGGTGCTGATTCAACACTTCCCAGAAATACCTGCCGCTACCCTAAAACAGTACGTAGATAAATTTATCAAACTGTTCTTCCAAAATCAGTACAAACGAGAACAATTCGCGTTAGGTATCAAGCTTTACGGGTTGGATTTGGAACCGAAAACCGGTTTTCGTTTTCCGGTCGTGCAGTCTAGTGAGTGGGCACGTTAAGCGGTATAATACTTGTGGGTAGTCCTGCTGAAGTAGTGATTTGTTTAAGAGTTTAGTTTTCTTAGACATAATTTTATTATAATGGTGAATGAAATACCGGGTAGCCCCGGTATGATGCTCTAATTTCTTGGAAAAGGCTAGTGTTTTCCTCCCAGCGGACAAGACCTCATAATTCCTCTTATCGAACTGCCCTCCCCCTGATGGCGCACCATCGCTGTTATAAAAAAGGCGCTTCCAGTGGGAGGAGCGCCTTTTTGAATAGAGCCGGATGAAATCCCCCGGATATGCTATTCCGAACCCGGATTATTATCAAACCAGACCACTTTTAGGTTGGGCATTTGTTCCAGCAGGTAGGGGCGACGTTGAAATTGATTGCTACCTAAATTTAACTCCTGCAAATGAACCAGTTCTTTTATCTCTTTGGGTAACGTGCGGAGTCGATTGCGGCGTAAATTCAGAATTTCCAGATGTGTCAATTCGCCAATTTCGGGGGGTAACTCTGTGATCCCGCGGTCAGATAAATCCAATTCGGTGAGTCGATGTTCTTTAGCATATTGGATAATGTTTAGCAACTCTTCCCGTGTCATAATCCTGCTCTCCGGTTAATACGAGGTCAACGCGGCTTTGCGTTTTTGTGCTTTTTCGGGGTTTGTGAGATTCCAATTGTACTGGTACACGGCACCTTCCCACGCACCGTACATTGGATTGGGCAGAACGATAAAACGCTGACCGAATTCATCTTTGAGCTGATCAACCGCCGCGGCACGGTCTGCCGTTGATTTTCCTTCAAACACTTCCGCTAAATCATTCAGATTATCACCCATCAGAAGAACAATTTCATGAGTTTCTGCAATTTTCTGCCGGCGGGGTTCTTTACTGGACTCATCTGCTCGCAAATAAAGATGATCGGTGGTTTCGACTTGTGGAAAACCTTTCGCTTTTAGATTTTTCCAGGTGCCATCCATCAGAAAATCCTTGCGATTGGTGATATAAAATACATCCACGCCATTATCCACCGCATAATTGAGGAACTCCACCGCGCCGGGTACAGGCTCCGCCTGTGCCAGATTGCACCAGTCATCCCAACCCACCGGATATCCTTCGTAAATCTCAATCGCTTTTGCCTGAAACGGGCTGTTATCCAGTACGGTTTCGTCCACATCAACGACCACCGCTAATTTCTCACCGGAAGTTCGTTCGGCTAACCGCTGATCCAACTGCCATCTGGCGATGTTAAATGCCTGATAATACAAAGCACGGGCTTCCGCAGAGGCTTGGTACCAGAGGGTGCTCATTACGTTTTGCTCGTAAATTAAGCCGTCGGGCGGTACCGTGGAACGCGGAGACATCTTGCCGGCACAACCGCTGAACATCACCAAAATGGCGAACACATATCCAACATAATATAAGGGTCTAATCATTTCTTGTCCTTATGTTAAGTGCTACAGGAATTTGAATAAAACGGATGAAATCGGCTTAAAAACTATGGTTTTCCAACCGGTCTGTCAACAAAAAACAACCTTGCCTAAGCAATGGTTTTACTATAAGTTGAGGGCTACTCATTTTTGCTTTTTGACCCTTAAACATTGAAGTTGGTACCCCCTAAGTTATGGCAAATAAATCTCACTCGCACGATACCCCGATGCTACGCCAATTTTGGCGAATTAAAAATGACCATGAGGACGCCATTTTGTTCTTCCGCATGGGCGATTTTTACGAGACCTTTTTTGAGGATGCCAAAATAACCTCCCAAGTGCTGGGGATTGCGCTCACCTCGCGCGGAAAAGATAAAGAGGGGCGCGATATTCCCCTCGCGGGGATTCCCTACCATGCGCTCGATTCCTATCTGGCAAAGATGGTCAAAGCCGGCTATCGGGTTGCCATTTGCGAACAACTGGAAGACCCGAAAAAAGCGAAAAAGCTAATCAAACGGGGCGTTACAGAGATTGTCACCCCGGGAACCACCACCTCCGAAACCATTTTAGAGGAAAAATCCAATAATTACTTGGCGTCAATCTTGGTGGATAAACAACTGACGGGCTTTGCCTTTGTTGACCTCTCCACCGGAGATTTTGCCGTGACAGAATTTACCACCGACCGGGACGCCCTGAAAGATGCCATCGAGCGCGTTCATCCCGCTGAAATCTTGCTCCCCCAAGAATTTGATAGCGGTGACCTCTTCATCGAAACCCCCGGTATCGCCATCACCCGCCGTGAAAAATGGTTATTTGACGTGGAATATGGACGGCAAACCCTGCAAGACCATCTGAACGTGGTCTCTTTGGATGGCTTTGGCTGTGAGGATATGACCGCCGGGATTGGCGCTGCCGGTGCCTTGATGACGTATCTCCAAGAGACCCAAAAACGTACCTTACCCCATATCAACCGCATCCGAGCATACCGGACGAGCCAATTTTTGATTCTCGACCGGACAACACAGCGTAATTTGGAACTTATTCGACCGATGCGCGCCGATCAGCGTACGGGCACCTTGGTTTCTGTTCTCGATGCAACGCTTACGCCCATGGGGGGACGCTTGTTGAAAAATTGGATTTTACATCCCCTGATGGATGTTGCCGCTATTAAAAAGCGCCAACGTGCGGTACAAGAATTCGTTGAAGATACCTATTTCCTAAACGATGTCCGCGAAATCTTGAAAAATATTGGGGACTTAGAACGGCTTTCCACAAAGATCGCCACGGGGCGGGCGAATGCACGAGACCTCATCATGCTGGCATCTGCTTTGGAACAACTCTCCCCTTTGCATTCGCTCTTGCGGGATCACCAGTTCCATAATCGCAGTGGTCTCTTTCGGGCAGTGGAAGTTCCCACCGCGAAGGATGCCCCACCCGACCCCTTAGGTGAGATGCCGCCCAAAGAAGCTACCCCGCCGCCGTTTGGTGCCGAGTATCTTCTTCAACTCACCCAACAATTGCAACCCTGTGATGACATCACCGCTCGTATTCGTTCCACAATTGTCGATAACCCCCCCTTGGTGTTGAATGAAGGCGGCTTGATTCAGGATGGTGTCCATCCGGAACTGGATGAACTCCGCCATATTTCCCGTAGCGGCAAACAGTGGATTGCCGAATTGCAAACCCGAGAACAAGCCCGGACCGGCATCCCGAATCTAAAGGTTAAATTTAACGGTGTTTTTGGCTATTTTATTGAGGTCAGTAAAAGCCATTTGGCAAAAGTGCCGGAGAATTACGTCCGTAAGCAGACCCTCACCAACGGCGAGCGGTATATCATCCCGGAATTGAAAGAATATGAGGAAAAAATACTCAATGCGGAAGACCGGATACGCGAAATTGAACGAGACTTGTTTAATGACGTACGGGATGCTACGGCGCAAGAGACCCCGCGCATCCAAAATGTGGCTCGTGCGGTTGCCATTTTGGATGTCCTCGCCTGTTTGGCAGCAGTGGCGGTGCGCAATGATTACTGTTGCCCTGAGGTCAATGAGGGCGATACCATTCAAATTCAGGAGGGGCGCCATCCGGTGGTGGAAAAACTACTCATCGGGGAGGCATTTGTCCCCAATGACCTCAAAATCAGCAACCGCAGCGATAAAATCCTAATTATCACAGGTCCCAATTTTTCTGGAAAGTCGGTGTATCTCCGGCAAACCGCCCTGATCTCCATCATGGCGCAAATGGGGTCTTATGTGCCGGCTCGTAAGGCAACTATCGGTCTGGTAGACCGGATTTTCACCCGCGTGGGTGCTTCTGATAATTTAGCCGCCGGACGATCTACATTTTTGGTGGAGATGCAGGAAACCGCCAATATTCTAAATAATGCCACGCCAAAGTCCCTGATTTTACTCGATGAAGTAGGGCGGGGTACGAGTACATTTGATGGACTCTCCATTGCGTGGGCAGTGACGGAATATTTGCACAATCACCCGCAGGTCGGGGCAAAAACCCTTTTTGCGACCCACTATCATGAACTCACTGAACTCGAATTAACCTTGCCGCATGTAAAAAATTACAATGTCAGTGTGCGCGAAGCCGGCGATCAAGTGATTTTTCTCCGCAAGATCATCAAGGGTGCGGCCAGCCAAAGTTACGGGATTCATGTGGCAGAGTTAGCCGGTTTGCCCAAAGCAGTGATCGAACGGGCAAAAGAAGTGCTGGCGAATCTGGAAAACGAAGCACTCACGGCAGATAACACCCCTAAATTGGCAAAAAGCCGCAAAATGAAAAAACCGGCTCAACAAATGGGGTTGTTCTCCCTGCCAGAGGAAAGTGCCCCCTCGCCAACACATCCCGTTATTGAAGAATTACGCCGTATCGTTACGGATGGGATGACCCCCCTAGAAGCCTTGAATGTGCTCGATAAACTTGTCAAAAGGGTAAAACATGAATACTAAGGTTTGCGATCTAGAAGCTCAACTCGCTTTGGCAAATGGCGCCCAGCGGATCAACTTGCTGAACGAACTCGGTCATGAACTCCGCTTTACAGACCCTGCACGGGCACTTTCCTTAGCGGAAAAGGCGGCTCAATTGGCAGAAAAAACATCCGATCTGGCGGGAAAAGCACACAGTTTGCGTTTACAGGGGTGGTGCCATTACCAACTTGGCGAGTTGAAGAAGGCGTTGGCGTTTAGCCAACAGGCGTTAGCACTTGCTATCGAGCTAAATGACAAAAAATTGCAATCTAAAGCGCTTAACACCATCGGGGTCGTTCATAAGTCGCAGGGGCAATACCCGCAAGCACTGGAAAACTATCACCGTTGCTTGGATTTACAACGGGAAATCGACGATCTGCAGGGGATTGCCAACTCCCTCAATAATATTGCGTTGACCTACTTTACGCTCGGAGATTATCCGCAAGCATTGGACTATCTCCAACAAAGTTTGTCACTCTACCAACAGATTCAAGACCCTTCGGGTGAAGCACGGGCTTTGATGAATCTTGGCACTGTTTACGGCGAATTAGAGATGTATGATAAAGCACGAGAGTCTTTTCAGAAAAATCTTGAATTTCGGCGTTCTCATTTAAATGACCGCCGGGGGGAGGGCTTGGCGCTACATAATTTGGGGATTATTTGTTCTGAATTACAGGAGTATGACCAGGCACTGGATTATTACCGCCAAAGTATTGAAATATCACAAGTTATCGGCGATACCTTTCTGGAAGCGGTTTCTCGCCATAACATGGGAAACACCTTGCGTGACTTGCGCCGGTTTGATGAAGCATTAGAAGCGCACCAGCACAGCTTAAATCTACGGCAGCAGATGGGGGACCTGGATGGATTAAGCTATAGCCTGCAAAATCTGGGGGAATTATATGGCAATCCTGAGGTTGAATTTTATGACCCGGTTACGGCGCTGGATTATCTCTATCAGGCACTTGCTATTGCTCAGGAGCAAGGGTCATTGTCACGTCAGTGCGAAGTTCATCTTGTCTTTTCAACGGTTTACCAACATGTTGGGGACATCGACCATGCCTTTGAGCATCACCAAAAATATCACCAGCTTTGGGTGCAGTTGCATAATGAGAAAAGTACTCAGGCGCTTGCCAATTTACAGGCGGTACATCAAACGGAGCAAGCAAAGAAAGAAGCTGAAATTTACCGGCTCCGCAACGTGGAATTAGCCCAACTGGTGGAGCAATTGCGCGAGTTAGTCCACGAAAAAACCGAAATTATGGGCATTGTATCCCATGATCTCAAAAATCCACTGGCGGCGATTATGGGATTAATCGATATGCTGTTGCGAGATGATTTTCAATTGTCTGCCGAAAAAGAACGTGAATGTAAACAGAATATCAAAAAAATTAGTAAACGGATGTTGGAAATGATTGTTCAACTCCTCGACGCCAATCAGCTTGATACGGGACAGATGGAATTAACCCCCACGCCGTTCGATATTATCATGACGCTGCATATGAAGGTCGAAGAATTTCGTCTTAGGGCGGCGGAAAAGTCCATTGAACTGCAATTTTTGCCGGAGTGGGGGGGGGTTGAGGTCTATGCGGATGAAGCCGCTGTTGAACGGGTTCTTGATAATCTCATATCCAATGCGATCAAATATTCCCCGCCAGATACAACAGTGACCGTTCAGGTAAAACCCGGAACGGATACGGTTTGTATCAGCGTACAGGATCAAGGACAAGGGCTTACGGAAGCAGACCAACAGAAACTTTTTGGTAAATTTCAGCGGCTTAGCGCCCAACCCACCGGTGGGGAACATTCCACGGGGTTAGGTTTGTCGATTGTCAAAAAGCTCGTGGAAGCCATGGGGGGTCAAGTTTGGGCGGAAAGCGCGGGCAAAGATCAAGGGAGTACCTTTTTTGTGGAGTTACCGGCGGCGAAATAAATGCCGAGCTTTATATCGAAATCGATTCAATCAAACTTATTTCCTCTAACGATGAGCGTATATTATGCCGACAGAACGTGAACGCTATTCCTCGTTATTTCAGTTCACAACTACACGTCCGGTCGCCGTATTGATGATCACTGTGGCGGCGTTGGTTTTTGGCTGGGTTTCCTACCACCGGCTTTCGATGAATCTTATGCCGGACATTTCCTATCCTAGCTTGACAATCCGCACGGAGTATTCCGGTGCCGCTCCAGAAGAGGTGGAAACCGTCGTTTCCCGTCCGGTGGAGCAAGCTGTGGGCGTTGTGAGCAATTTGGTGGCGATGAGTTCGATCTCCAAAGCGGGGGTCTCCGATGTTGTCCTGGAATTCGGCTGGGATACCGACATGAATGACGCCACCCAAGATATCCGCGAGAAGTTGGATCAAGTATTTTTACCGGATGAAGTTGATCGCCCGTTAATTCTGCGATATGACCCCTCGCTGGACCCCATCTTGCGGCTGAGTTTGTACGGCGATAAAAATATGTTTACGTTGCGTCAGATTGCCGAGGATGAGATCAAGCGCTCGCTAGAAGGGACTCCGGGCATCGCGGCGGTGAAAGTCAAAGGAGGGTTGGAAGAAGAAATCCGGGTGGAATTGGATGAGACGAAATTGACCCTCTTGAAGCTCGATATTCAGCAGATCAACAACCGGTTAAGCGGGGAAAATGTCAACCTTGCCAGCGGGCTACTAAAAGAGGGTGAAACCGAATATCTGGTGCGTACCCTCAACGAGTTTCAATCCATTGATGATATTGGAGACCTAATTGTTGCCGTGCGCAACGATAAGCTGATTCGCATCCGGGACATCGGGCGCGTCTATAAAACCAATAAACAACGGGAACTGATCACCCGCACCAACGGTCAGGAAAGTGTCGAGATCGAGATTTACAAAGAAGCCGATGCGAATATTGTGGCGGTGGCGGATAATGTGCGGGAAATGCTCTTTGGTAAAACGGGGATCGACAAAGCCACCGGTAAAACGGAAGCAGAACTCAAGGCAGAAGCGGAAAAAGCAGAAGCACTTGCCACGAAAAAGCGCGGCAGAGGTGGGCAGCGGGGCGCTCCACCGCCCGGAATCGCCAAAAAAGCGGCATGGGTTGACCAGCTAGACCCCGGCGTCACGCTGGAAATTGTCGCCGACCAATCCCGTTTTATCAAAAGTGCTATCCAGGAGGTCAAAAATACGGCAATTATGGGCGGCATCCTGGCGGTGATTATCTTGTTTGTGTTTTTGCGCCGTCTGTCAAGCACCGTTATTATCGGGGTGGCAATTCCCATCTCAATTATTGTCACGTTTGCCCCGATGAACATCTTTGATGTGACCCTCAATATTATGTCGTTGGGTGGGCTGGCATTGGGGGTCGGGATGCTGGTGGATAATTCTATTGTCGTGCTGGAGAGCATCTTTCGTTGCCGGGAAGAAGGGGATGACATTGTCGCCGCGGCGGTACGTGGCACGTCAGAGGTTGGGGGCGCCGTCTTCGCCTCTACTTTGACCACGATTTCCGTTTTTTTCCCGATTGTATTCGTCCAAGGCATTGCCGGACAAATTTTTGGGGATATGGCGCTGGTGGTGGTCTTTTCGCTTATGGCGTCTTTGCTGGTGGCACTCTTTTTAATCCCAATGCTGGCATCCCGAAATCTCGGTGAGGACACTCCCTTTACCCCAGAAGCCGGAGAACAACCCTCGTTCCGGCAACGCATCCAGTCGGCACCGATTTTCCGGTTTATCTCCACCTTGGATTTTCGCACAGACTTAGACCGGCATGTGTCATTATTTAACATCCCGCTTCGTTGGCTGCAAACGCTCCTGTTATTGCCGCTGGAGTGGCTCTTTAAGCTCCTGATTCTCTTCTTATCCGCTATTTTGGTACTGCTGAAAGGGAGTATCACCTTTCTGCTAGGGCTATTCTATCCGCTTCTTTTCAGATTGCCGTATTACCGCTTGCGAGAGCAGGACGATCATTTTTCGGTTATCGAAGCCTATGCTTTAGCGGATCAATTTTTTACACTGAAAATCAGCCATGCCGTTCTTCCTAAGCTCCTTTGTTTTGATTCGATTTTGACCTACACGTTGCGGATGCGTCACTTTTTTAAGAGTTTTGCAGGGCGCCGTTTGGGATGGCAGGTTTTGCAAGGGCTGTTTACTCCGTTCGCCCTGATCTATTTTACCCTTCAATTTGGGTTGTTGCATCTGTTTCAGATCGGAGTGAAACTGATTCAATTGATCGGCGTAGGGGTTGGGGTCATACTAATGGGGGCTTTTTGGTTGGTATTACTGGTACTTATGCCGGTGATGGGTATCATTTTAGGACTGTTTTTACTGATTTTTGGTGCCATCGAGCGAGCCTATCCGCGGTTGCTCAAATGGTCACTTCACCATTCCTTCACCGTACTCATGTTAGCGGTGCTCCTGCTGGCAGTTTGCTGGTTTTATTATCTGCCCCAAATTGGCTCGGAGCTGATTCCCCAAGTACATCAAGGTGAATTCACGGTGGAGATCGAACTCCCCGTTGGGTCTCCACTGGAACAAACAGACCGCAAAATTCAGCCAGTTGAGGCGCGCCTGAACCAGATCGAAACCGTGCAGAGCATTATTACCACTATCGGTGCAGAACGGAGTACCGATGCGGACTCCGATAAAGGGGAACATACGGCGGAATTACTGGTGCGGCTTAAACCCAGTTTAAATGTCGCTCAAACCGAAACCGCTACAATTCGTCGCATCCGCGAAGAATTGGCTAATTTCGCTGGAATATCGGTCAAAATTACGCCCCCGGAATTATTCAGCTTTAAAGCCCCGATAGAGGTGGAACTGAAAGGATACAATCTGGATATTCTACGGCGTCTCAGTGATCGCATCGCGGAGAACCTGAGCCAGATCGATGGGTTGACCGACGTCAAAACGTACCTTCAATCCGGCAATCCAGAAGTGCAGATTGTCTATGATCGCGAACGGTTAGCAGCGTATGATCTGGATATTTACGCGGTGGCATCGCTGGTCAAAAACAAAGTTCAGGGTGATGTACCAACGCGCTACCGTGACGAAGAAGAACGGATCGATATTTTGGTGCGAGCCGTGGATGCCGAAACGGCTACGCTCGAACAACTCAGGCGGATCATCATCAATCCGGGCGCGGAAGTGCCTCTGCCGTTGGAAGCCGTCGCCACAGTGCTTATCCGGGAAGGTCCCAGCGAAATCCGGCGAGTAAGCCAGCAACGCACCGCGCTGTTGACGGCAAATGTCAACGGGATTTCGCTCAGTGATGCGACCCAACGGATCGAACACGCGCTTGCCCGTGTGGAAATGCCGCGCAATTTTACCTATGAAATCACCGGGCAACAGCGCGAAATGCAAACCTCCTTGGATAGCTTACTCTTTGCGCTCGCTTTGGCGATTTTCCTTGTTTACGTGGTGATGGCGTGTCAATTTGAGTCGTTATTGCACCCGTTTGTGATTCTGTTCAGTATGCCACTCGCGGTCATTGGGGTGATTCTTGCCCTCGCCTGGACGGGTACTTCATTTAGCGTCGTGGTGTTTATTGGGTTCATTGTTCTGGCGGGAATTGTAGTCAACAATGCGATTGTGCTGGTTGATTATATCAATCGTTTGCGCGGGCGCAACCTAAGCAAAATGGAGGCGATCATTCAAGCCGGTAAGGTTCGCTTGCGTCCCATTTTGATGACGACGGCGACGACGGTACTCGGTCTCCTGCCGATGGCGTTGGGTTTCGGAGATGGTGCGGAAATCCGCACACCGATGGCACTAACGGTCATTGCCGGGTTACTCAGCTCAACTCTATTGACCTTGCTGATTATCCCCACCGTTTACGCCGTCTTTGATCGCGGAAAATAACGTGAGCAGTTTGCAGGGGGTAGTTTTCAGTGTACAAAAACTCCCAAACTCATAAAACTCACGAACTCCCAAACTCATAAAACTCCCAAACTCCCAAACTCCCAAACTCATAAAACTCATAAACTCTCAAACTCAAATGGAAATAAAAAAGTATAAATCGGTGACTTCGACCAATGATGTGGCGAAAGAACTCGCCCGAAGTGGTGCCGCAGAATGGACGGTTGTTCTGGCGAACGAACAAACGGGCGGGCGAGGGCGTAAAAATCGGGTATGGTATTCCCCGCCGGATGTGGGGTTGTGGTTTTCGGTTATCTTGCGACACCGCATTCCGGTGATTGATGCCGCTAAAATCGGTCTTGTAACAGCGTTAGGGGTGGCGAATACCCTGCGTAGTGAACTCAGTTTGGCGGCACAGATTAAGTGGCCCAATGATGTGTTGATCGGACAACGTAAGGTCTCCGGCATTTTGTTGGAATCGATTTCATCAGGGGGCAAATTGGAGGCACTGATTGTTGGGATAGGGATCAATGTCAATCAGACGGCATTTCCAGAACCTATCGCTCAGACCGCTACCTCCTTGCGTTTGGAGTTGAACCGGATTGTCCCGCGGGACATCCTCTTGCCTCGTTTGCTGGAAGAATTACAACGCCAATTTGACCGGTTTCGACAGGGTAACTTTCATCATCAGATGCGTGAATGGCGGCGCTTATGCCCCATGCTGGGCAAACCGGTTACCCTTCATACCACTGGGGGGAATATTACAGGTACTGCCGTCGATGTGGGTGATGAAGGTGCGCTGATTGTGCGCAAACCGGATGGAGTACACCTGCGTTTCTTTGCCGGTGATGTCAGTATCTCGTTGTGAAAGGCGCAGAATGAGAGAGGAAGGCTTTATTACAACGAACGTGTTCGTTGGAGTGATCCTTTTGATCCTGATGGGGGGCCTCGGAAGGGTAACGGCGGATGATTTTGATCGCCAAATTCAGGATCAGACCCGAAAATTAGACCGCATCGCTCAAGAACTCCAAAAAAAACGAGCCGAACGGAAATCTTTACAACATCAGGAAGCCGGTATTTTGGCGCAACTTCGTGCTAGTGAGGAAGAACTGGAACTCACGGAGACCTATCTGAAAGCATTGAATACCCAAGAAGACCAATTGCAGCACCGGATCGAACTCACCACGCGGGAACTCGCCGCCGCAGAATCATTACTTGCCTATCGCCAGCAAATTTTAGAACGCCGTTTGGTCGAAATTTATAAGTTTGGAAAATATAATCCCCTCGAAGTGCTGTTGACGGCAAATTCCTTCACGGATATGATCGAACGCTATCGTTACATGCAACTTATCGCCGCCCAAGACCGGGCGCTGTATAATGAGATTGAGGCACAAAAACAGGTGGTGGCGGCACGAAAAACCGAGTTGGAACACCAACTGACCGAACTTCAGCGAACCATTGACCTCAAAGTGGCGGAAAAAGCCACATTGGAGCAAGAACGGGAGCGCCGGAAAGCTCTATTACAGAAGATTCGCACCCAAAAAAATAGCTACGAGCGCGCCATCCGCGAGTTGGAACAAGCCCAACAAGAAGCGCAAAAGATCATCGACCAACTCATTGCCGAACGAGAACGGCAACGCGCCGCTGCGGCAAAAGCACACGCTACAGATGATCTTTCCCTCGGCCCAGATTCCAAATTGCCTGAACGCAGTGGAAACCACTATTTTGATAAACAGCGGGGGAAAATCAACTGGCCCGTGCAAGGTAAGTTGCTCAAAAAATTTGGGCGAGAAAAACACCCTCGCTTTGGCACAGAAACGTTTAATCAGGGTATCCAAATTCAGGCGGAAGCCGGTACGCCTATCCGGGTGATTGGGGACGGCGAGGTGATTTATCGCAGTGTTTTACGGGGATATGGCAAATTTTTGATTGTCGATCACGGAGAGGGATACTATACTCTTTATGCCCATTGCCAATCCATTGAAGTGGAAATTGGACAAATCGTACACCGGGGAGACCGGATTGCCACCGTAGGCGAAACCGGTTCAATAGGGGGTCCCAGCCTCTATTTTGAAATCCGTTCCTTTGGTGAACCCGTTGACCCGTTGTTGTATCTGAAACGTTAATTTTCGTGGAGATTTTACGATGACTATCGATCTTTCTGAATTACGCCGGGTATATTCTGAAAACCCATTGACAAAAGCGGATGTGGACCCAAATCCATTCTGCCAATTTCGCCGCTGGTTCGGCGAAGCCCTCCAAGCGGATTTTTATGAACCGAATGCGATGGTTCTCTCGACGGTCTCTGCGGAAGGTAAACCGTCTGCCCGGACGGTATTGTTGAAAGGGTTTGATGAGCGCGGATTCGTTTTTTACACCAATTACCATAGCCGGAAGGGGCGCGAATTAGCCCAAAATCCCTATGTTGCCCTGACCTTTTATTGGGATGTGTTGGTGCGGGATATTCGGATTGAAGGGAAGGTGGAAAAAGTTCCACCGGAAGTCTCCGATATGTATTTTCAAAGCCGCCCACGAGGGAGCCAGTTGGGGACATGGGTATCCAATCAGAGTGAAATTATCGAAAGCCGCCAGGTACTCCTCGACCGGTTACAGCAATTGGAGGTACAATACGCAGATGCTCCGATTCCCCGACCCCCTTATTGGGGCGGTTACCGGGTGTCTCCAACAGCTTTTGAATTTTGGCAAGGCGGCGAAAACCGGCTCCATGACCGGATTTTGTACACCTTGACGGATGATGGCGTCTGGACAATCGCACGGTTAGCGCCCTAAATGATGGAATGGACACAAACCATGACAAATGAAATTCCGATTTTGATTCTGGGTAGCGGCATCTCCGGCTTGATTGCCGCCTATTATCTAAGCCAACACGGTGTCGGTGAACCGGTTGTGCTGGATAAAGGAACGGTTGCCGGGGGGCGGTTGGCTACCTGCCACTTTGCCGGGGGTGTCTTTGATTATGGTGCACCGTTTTTTTCCGCTCGTCATCCCGATTTTAAAGCCGTGGTGCAGGAGTGGTTAGAACGTGGCATCATCAAACTGTGGTATTCTCATACCGAAAGGGAAATGGAATCACCGCGTTATTGCGGGGTTTCGGGAATGGAGGCTATCCCCAACTATTTGGCAAGCCATTTTCGGGTGAAACAGCAGATTTCGATCTCCCATATCTATCAAATTGATCAGCACTGGGAATTGGAGGATGAACAGGGTACTTATTACGCCACTTCCAACTTGATATTGACCCCGCCGGTGTCACAATCGCTTCATTTGCTCAATCGAGGTGGGTTTCGCTTGCTATTGAGCCGGCGGGCACTTTTAGAATCCATCCACTACCACCCCTGTTTGGTCGTATTAGCCCGGTTGAGCGAACCCAGCCATTTACCCGCGCCGGGTGTGTTGCTCCGTCCCCACCCTCTCATTGCGTGGATGGGCGATAATCAGCAAAAAGGCATTTCTACCGTGCCCGCCGTGACCCTTTATGCCACACCGGAATTTAGCGCCCGCTTTTATGATGCCTCCGATCGCCACATTGCGGATCAACTCCTGAATGCGGTACGCCCGTTACTCGGTGTGGACGTGGAAGCATGGCATATTAAACGCTGGCGATATAGCTTGCCCCAACAGACCTTTCAGGGGCGCTGTTTTGTTGCCTCCGAATCCCCCAAACTGATTCTTGCCGGCGATGCCTTCGGGAGTTCGCGGGTGGAAGGGGCTGTACTCTCCGGCTTAGCGGCGGCAAAACGAATGCTGGAAAATGTTTGATCTTGCCTTTTGAGGTGTGCTATCATTGGGGGGTTGATGGTTTATTCTCAATTTACCACGAGTCCAGAGGAGGTGTTATGATGTCCATTCGCTATGGGGTTTTGATTTTGCTAATCTCTTTTTTTGTAGTAAGTTGTAGTGATTTGCCGGACAATATCCCTCCGGAACCATTCCGCTTGCTGACACCCGCCAACTCACAATTGATTTTTCTCAGTCCGGCTCAAACGATCCCGTTTAGCTGGGAAGAAGCCATCGACCCAGATGGCACCGATCAGGTGACGTACCATTTGATTATTTCTCAAGTGGATTCCACGGGTAACCTCGGACAAGATGTCTTCCGCCGCCGTGGTTTGGTGACAACCTACCTCATGATTGACGCTTCTGAACTGGATGCCAGCGTTTGGGCACAAGATAGCACGCAACTGGTTTGGCAAGTAATCGCGACCGATGGGGAGGCGGAAACACCTTGCGAACAACCCTTTTATCTAACGGTGAGCACGCTCAACCAAGCTCCCCGCCCGTTTGATCTGCTTTCGCCGGCGGATAATTTTCAGTGGGTGTTTTCAACGGTGGAGGAGGTTATTGAGTTACGGTGGCAGCGGACAACCGACCCCAATGGAGATGATGTCACTTACACCGTGGTGATCGACGATAACCCGACATTTGATTCTCCTGAACTGCGGATCGATCATCTGACCGATAACTTGCTGGAATTGACAGGGGCAATGTTCCATTTGACCCTTCTACCACCGGAAACCGGCGGTGCTTTTTACTGGCGGGTCATGGCGACGGATGGTGAACTGGATGCCACTAGCTCTCAAACATTTATGCTTTCGGTGCAAAATAATATTCCCAATCAGCCGCCAGCGGCGATTGAACTGCATTCGCCGGTGGAAGGAGCTTTGGTGGAGATTACGTCAACGAGTGGGAGTTTGACTTTCGATTGGTCGGCGGCAACGGATCCAGAAGGCGAAGCCGTTCAGTATCAGTGGATTTTAGCCAATGACCCCAACTTGACCTCGCGTTTACTAACGGTTGATACCGGAACGGATACCGTCATGTCTCTTGCCAATTCGGAGATTGTCAATTTGGTTTTGGTTCAAGGTTCACCGTCGCTATTCGGCTTTTGGGGTGTAATTGCCTCCGATGGAGTTAAAACGACGCAAAGTGACGGCTTCGGTATTGAACTGGTGTTAAACATTCCTCCACGACCGTTTGATCTGCTTTCGCCGGTGGATAACAGCCGGCTGTTTATTCATCGCCGCTCCGAAAGTTATACCATGACGTGGGCGGCAAGCTCCGATCCGGATGGGGACCTGGTACTCTATCGCTGGTTGCTCGACCAGCCGGGCGGAGATTTTCAGTTACCGGTTGCCAATCGATCTACCGGAACCGAGACCTCCATCAATTTGGCGGCAAATTTTTGGATCAACTTGTTGGTCGCCCAGCAACAACCGGATATGAATTTTGATTGGAATGTTCGCGCTGTCGATGTGGATGATAACATGCGATTGGCGAACGCGCCCTTTAGCGTCCGGGTGACGCTGGATTTGTGGGGGGATTTCCAGTTGCAATCCCCAGAAAATGAAGTGATTTTAACCGATCCGGGGGCAAGGGTTCTGTTTGATTGGGCAGAATCCACCGATTTTAATGGGGATCGATCTTATGACCTGCGGTTTTCCTCCGGCGGCTCATGGGATGATTTTCATCCTGCGTTGGCATCCGTTAATGCCGGAACATCCACACAAGTACAACTGACCGTGGCAGAACTGGAAACGGCACTGGGTGATAATTTTACCGGTTATTGGACGGTGTATGCGGTTCCAACAGACCAACCGCTGTTGGCATATCGTAGTGCCGATGTATTCTATATTACCATAGATACACCTTAAAATATGGGATTTTCATCCAGAAAAACGCCCTCAACAAACTAATGATGTTGAGGGCGTTTCATTTGGGACTTTGGGACGATGATACTATCTTACTAGCCTAGGGCATGTCCCAATCATCACCGGTAGGTCCATACACGCCCGGCACTTTTGCACCCACTTGCCGCAAGATAACGCTCATCTGTCCCCGGTGATGGATTTCGTGGGCGATGTAACCACTGAGCATTTCTAAAGCCGTGGGATTCCAGACAACCTCGCCGTTCATTTCCATAGGGATATGGGCATTTAATTGCTCGTCGGTCAATTGCTGGATGCGCGTTTGGGCATCTTTTACGGCGGCTTTATATGCCGCCACCAGACCAGCGACATCATCCACGGGGCCACCTTCCGCTCCAAATACGGCGTTCCCTTGTTCCAATGAATTGGCTAAATCGGTAATCGAACCGGTAATGTGGGCGGCAAGTTCACCGAGTGTACGAACGCGCTCATGCACTTTTTCGGTAACTTTATCGGCAGGAATTGCTTCCATCATGCGAGTGGTGCCTTCTACTTCATTATTCCACCAGCCCATTAACGCTTGCAAATGAGGGTTCATGCGGTCATCCTTTCTAAAAAGAGGTGTTTTAGAATAAGTTGATTTATGACGCTGGATACTGTATAAGTTTACAGATAATATACGAGCTTGTCAAGAGTAAACTCTCTGTACCAGCCCTAACGAATGTATATCTGTAATAATCTACGGTGCGTCATAGAAAGTATTACAACAGTCTGCGAAAAAATATTTTTTTGGCTAGCCTCAAATCTG
>RFFQ01000136.1 GCA_003697105.1 Gemmatimonadota bacterium
CAGATTTGAGGCTAGCCAAAAAAATATTTTTTCGCAGACTGTTGTAATACTTTCTATGACGCACCGTAGATTATTACAGATATACATTCGTTAGGGCTGATTTTCTGAATAACTTATTGACAACCCGATAAAAATCAACTATGCAGTAATTGGTTTTTTTTAGGGGGGGGTATGTAAATTCACTTTTTTCTAAACTCAAATCGGGGAGACGTAACTCATGGCTAATTTTGACGCTTTCATCAAAACATTGCTGAAACACGAAGGTGGTTTCGTGGATCATCCCAACGATCCCGGTGGCGCCACCAACAAAGGGATTACCATGAATACCTTCAAGCAACACGCCCAGAGTCTGCTCGGCGTGGAACCGACGCTCGACAATCTAAAAGCATTAACAGACGAACAAGCGGCGAAGATTTACAAAAAAATGTATTGGGACCGGATTAAAGGCGATGATATGCAATTGCAGGAATTAGCAGAAATCGTTTTTGACTTTTATGTCAATGCCGGAGCAAATGCTTCCAAACTACTGCAACGGGTGATCTGTGATATGGGACAGCAGATTGCGGTCGATGGTGGGATTGGACCCGCTACCCTGCGTGCCCTCAACCAGCTTGACCAAAAAGAGGTGTATCGCCGTTACAAAAAAGGGCGGCTGGAATACTATCAGAATCTGTGCGAAAAAAATCCAAAATTGAAGGTCTTTTTGAAAGGCTGGACAAATCGCGTGAATTCGTTCCCCGATCTCTAAAAACAAGTGAGATTCCCCCCAACCAAAAAGCCCGGCTTCCGGTACGGAAAGTCGGGCTTTTTCTTGGGAAAGAAGTCAAAATTATGAATGGCGCACAATCAGGGATGTGTCTTCCCGTTCAACCGCACGACCGACCACTGCCCGCGTACCAACCCCGTTATCCGCAAGGGCTTCCAGCAGCCGGTCAAGTTTCGCCTCGCTGACGGCAATGAGCAGACCGCCGGACGTTTGCGGGTCGTGCAAGATGGGGATTATCTCCGGGTTGACTGTGGGGTCAACCGCAAATTCAGCCGCCACATACGCCGCATTTTTCTTCAATCCGCCCGCCACATTGCCCGCGTTTGCCAGATCGACCGCTTCTGGGAAATACGGGAGTTGATCGGCATAAATTTCAACCGTCAAATTTTCCCCATCAACCATCTGATAGAGATGCCCCGAAAATCCAAATCCGGTAACATCTGTCGCCGCCCGAACGCCAACCGCTTGCATCGCTTGGGCGGCACCGGCGTTGAGTGTTCTCATCACATCAACTGCCTGTTTTAGCAGGTCATCACTCAGGTTTTCTTTTTTCAGGGCAGTGGTCAAAATCCCGATCCCCAGCGGCTTCGTCAACACAAACAGGTCACCGATGCGTACCCCTCGGTTGCTTATCGCTTGGCGTGGCGACACCGTTCCGGTAACCGAGAGTCCGTAAAACAATTCCGGTGCTTTGACGGAATGCCCACCTATCAATGCGACGTTTGCCCGTTTCAGGGTGGCGATCCCGCCTTGTAAAATTTCACCGAGCACCTCGTAACTCAGGACGGTATCGGAAAACCCAATGATATTGAGCGCGGTCAGAGGCTGTCCGCCCATAGCATAAACATCACTGAGCGAGTTCGCCGCCGCAATCTCTCCATAATGGAAGGGATCATCCACCACCGGCGTAAAATAATCGACGGTCTGAATCAACCCCAGATCATCGCTAAGTTTATAAATTCCAGCATCGGCGTGGGTATCAAATCCAACCAAAATATTGGGATCGGTAAATTTCGGTAAATTCTTGAGAATGTCGTCCAGGACCCCTGGCGCAATTTTCGACGCTCAGCCCGCACACGCGACCAACTGGGTCAATTTCTGGATTTCGCGTTTACTCCGATTAACGGTCACATCTTGGAGCATAAATACCTCAGGATGAAGTTTCACAATTTTATATTTCAGAGCAACAGTTTCACGCTTCAGAATACATCATTGATCTGAGGGCGTCAAGGGTTGATTTTGGGAGATGGAGACTCGCGGAAGGCGATTTTAATTCTTTTAATTCCGGTGAGACGTACTTTTGAGGGTGTTGATGGTCTTTTTAATTTTGAGGAGGTGCTGATGATGGGCAACCGCTTTTTTGACGAGGTCTAGCAATGCCGCGGAATCACCGTTTTTGTCCACATAACCAAACGGTTTGTACTGGCGCCGGAGGGCAGAGGATTCCATAATATCCTGAAAAGCGGAGTAGAAGATGATCGGTAGGTCGTGGTAAACTCGTTTAATTTCGTCATAGACTTGAAAACCGTTTTTTCCCGGCATTTTAATATCGAGGATTACGGTATCAAACTGGTCGGTCAATTTTGCTAAGCCCTCATCGCCAGAAGCACATGCCACGACATCGTAGTCATCACGTAAGCTAATTTTAAGGGCGTTCCGCAAAGTAAAATCATCATCAATGATCATTACTTTGGGCTTGGGAGTACTGGAATCTTCCCGGCGAGAACGTCGAATACGGTGAATTGCCATCAGTTATCACCTGTAGTAGATTTAGGTTCCGGAAATGCGAGCGTAAAGCAAGTCCCTTTGCCTTCCTCACTTTGAACATCGATGGAGCCGTCGTACATGGTCACCAGTTTAGAAACGACATTTAGCCCTAAACCGGTACCGGTCGTGGGTTTGGTGGAATAAAAGGGTTCAAAAATTTTCTTAATTTTATCCGGCGGGATTCCCATCGCGTTATCCCGAATTTCCAATGTTTGCATGCCATTGGATTGGGTGAGTTTAACGTCGATAGTTCGCGGACGCTCATCCCGCACTTCGAGTAAGGCATCGCGAGCATTCAACACGAGGTTATTAACAATGGAATGAAAGTGATTATCACTGCCGGTAATCGGCGTGGTCTCGGTAATCTGAGCCGAGAGGGTGATCTGTTGTTCGGCGAACGGGTTGGTGTGTTCGTTCACAATAGCCTGCACCACGTCGCTGAGTCGAACCTGTTCATCGCCGGTAACGGTCTGGCGTAGGCGTGCATAGGATAAGATTTCGTTGGTCACTTTCATTCCGCGGTCCACCGATTGGGAGACCACACGAATCACCTCATTCAGGGTAGCGGCATCGTCGGCAATGTAGCCGAAGCATTCTAAAATATCCGCTTTGGACTCTTCGGGGAGATGGTCTTTAATCAAATGGTATAAATCTTCGGCGGTTTCAGCAGTTTCTTCAGGTAAAGTCACATCGTCTTTATAGACTTTATCGATCAACAGTTTCGCGCCGGTGAGGGCATTCCGCATTTCATGGGCGAATCCGCCAGCCATTTGGGTTTCGAGCGCCTCTTTTTCTAGTTTAACAATTTCCGCATGAGCCTCTTCCAACTGGCGCGTTCGCTCTTTGACCCGTTCTTCGAGTTCTTCATTCAGTTTGCGAATCTCTTCTTCCGCTTGTTTTCGTTCGGTCAAGTCGTAGATTGCGGCTAAGCGGCAAGGCTCGTTGTTAAAGGTCAAGGGCTGGATCGAAACGGCGGCCCAAAAGGGTGTCCCATCGATTTTTTTACCCTCAATTTCATATCCGTCAACGGATTGATGCTCCTCCAGATGTTTGCGTAATGGCTCGTGAAACCGTTCGTCATAAAATTCAAAGGTGCGATGTCCGATGAGTTTTTCAATTGGCAATCCGAACAATTCGCTGGCGGGGTCATTGGCGAACAAGATGGTACCATCTTCAATCCGGCTCACTAAAATTGGAACCGGCGTGGTTTCGGTAATCAATCGAAATCGTTTTTCACTGGCTTCCAGATTGACGGTTAATTTACGCAAGTTCACCCGCATTTTTTCGACATCAGAGACCAGTTGACCGACTTCATCTTCACTGGAAGCATGGATGGAATTTTCCAGATTTCCCGAGGCAATTATCCGCACCTGATGTGCCAATTCCTCAATAGGGTGGGACATCTGACGACCCAACAGATAAGCCCCGCCGGTGCCCAAAATGATAAACACCAACACCAAGCCTAATGAGAAGTACCATAAATCCGCAATGGCGCGGTCGAGGGGGGCCGTATCCAACACGATATAGATAAACCCCAGTGGTTCCGAGGAACGTTGGTCGGCTTCCGTATTTTCACTATACAGCAAACGGACACTCTCCAGCACCTGACGGCGCCGGTCTCGCCGGATGAGGTTTTCGTGCTTTGCCAGTTGTTCCAGAACAAATGGATTTTCCAAGCGGGAAAATTGGGTGTGGCGGTCGGGGTCAGACGTGGCGATGATCATCCCGTTAGCGTAGGCAACAATCAGCAACTGGATATCCCGGTCTTTGGCGGCAACCTCATTGATGAGGGTTTGAAGATTGGAAAAGGCACTTTCCTGAATCCCTCGGGAGGAAATAATCGAAAAATTCCGATTGATTAAGTCCGCTTTATCTTCCAAGGCACGGATGAGCAAATGCTCGGAGCGTTTAATAAATACAAACGAGAGCGAAAGCATTGAAATGACAATAATCAAGACAATACCGATCATAAATTTATACTTGATGCTCAAATTCTGGAGATTGAAACGCATGAATGCCTCAGCGGGTATTATTTGTGGTCGGAAAGGTCTTCTGGGAAAATTTTATCCACGTCATCAAAAATGCTTTCGTCGAGCTGATTCTCATAGAGTTGCTGAGCCACATTCCGGTTGATAACCGTGTAGGTACCAATCGGTGGGGCAATAGAGATTTGGGCTGGTTGAACATGGTCTTGTCCGATCCGTTTTGCCACCAAAGCCAGTTGGGAACCTAAACTATGATAATCAATGGAAATAGAGAAAAAAGCACCCGGTTTGAGAAACGCTTCTGAAAACGCAAGGATGGGCTTTTGTGTCTGTTGAGAAAAACGGATCAAGTCTTGAATCGCGGTGGTATTCCGGTTGTACAGTTTGGTATCTGCCAACATCCATAACCCGTCGATACGCTTTTGCTGTTTTTTAAGTTTTGCAGTTAGCGTATTGGGATCGTTAATGGCAATTTTAATCAATTGGATTCCCATCTGGCTTGCGTGGGCTTGGGCTTCTTCCACAATTTCAGAGGAGACTTCCGGATGGTAGGGCACACCGATAGAATGTATCTGCGGTGAAATCAGCCGAAATTGGGTAAACAGGCTCATCGGCGGAATTTCCATCGAGATACCGGTAACATTCTCTTGCCGGAGTTCCGGGTAGCGCTTGTAATTAATCACCATAGAAAAGATGATCGGGCGTTCCTGCTCAACCCGAATCGTAGTTTTCGCCGCCAGTAAACCCAAACAGATAATCACATCTGGCTGGTGAAGCTCGATAAATTGCTTTACTTTGCGCGAGTCAGCGTTGCCTTCGAGGTCCAAAATGGCTGGATTCGCCTCTGGGAAGCTGTTCTGAAATCCGGTAATCACCTCATCAATTTGCCGGAGACTTTTACTTTTGATGATAGCGTAGGTCTCCGTAGCTTCAGCCTGCCCCGCAACGGATAAGACCCCCATTACAATACATAGGATAATCAGATAATTTCGAGTACTCATTCTGCCTCCGCTAGGATTCTACATTAAATCCGGTAATACCAAAATACCGTAAAACGACTTTCGTCGCCCCTTGGTAAGGCATATCTTTAAATACGGAAATAAACCGGTCAACATTTTGGGTTTGCGGAAAAACAACGACCTTGGGGTAAGCAATTGGTTTCAGCTCTTGAAGAATATGCAATTGGTCAACAACGTTGGGGTTTATTTGCCGTAATTTTTCCAAGCTACTGGGGGTGACAATCGCGCCATCCACTTGGTCAAAACCGAGCGCCATAATGGCATCAATATCTTTCGAGACAGACATCACCCGGACATCTTGGGCGCGGAGTTCCTCCGGCAACTGGGCATTCAGATATTCTTGCGATACCGCACCGGCAGAAACCGTCGCCAAACTTTTATTTTTCAGATTTTGCACCAATGAGATCGATTTGGAAACCACAAGCACTTTTGTAAACACCGGGGTCTGTTCGTAGTGACCGGCAAGGATAGATTTCCAATTATAGTGAGATTTCATCGATTCATAATAGTAGGAAGCGACAATCGCCACATCAGGTTTCAGTTGGTCAACGGCGCGTTGAAAATCATCTGGATTAGCAAACACGTAAACATCCGCCGTAATGTGCTGGGATTCCAGATAATCGATTAGGTTTTGGCGCACTTTATCTACATTGCTGACGCCGGCTTCGGGATTATAGATGAAGATCGTCTCCGCTCCCAACAGGGGAGTCCATAAAAGCAAAACACCAAGCAACCAATATTGAAAGTGACTTACACTTGATTTATAACGCATAACACTCCCATATTTTCCGTCACCATGAGGTACCGGGTTTTAAGAAATAGATTCTGGGTCGCCCACGGGTTTATGGGCGACCATCATTAGTAGTTCATATGCAACGAGACCAACACGGCACGCCCGGGTTGGGGTAATAACGAGTTATAATAGCTTTGGGAACCCCCCACCCATGTTCCGTCAGATTCAAAATAACCGGGCGTAGTACCCGCTCCGGCATCCCGAATACCGGGATGGTCATACTCAGTATCAAATAAATTATAGACATCAACTGAGAGTCCCAAGCCACTCCCGACGACATTGAGCCATTCCAGATGCACATCGGTAGTGAAAAAGCCATCCACTGCAGGAATGGGGTTGGAATCAACCGTTTCCCGTTCGCCAATAAAGCGTCCTCGAACGGTACCCCAGACGTTGGAACCAATGGAACTGGTAATTCCAAACCACAATTTATCCATTGCTAAATCGCCAATGGCACCCTCACCCACATGAATTCCATCTTCAAATTTAGCTTCTTCCGCCTTAAAAATATGAGAATAATAGAGCCAGGCTTTAAGTTGGCGCGCCTCAGTATTTACCAACTGGTAATGAAAATGATAATCCATTCCGGTGACCGTGCGGTCTCCCAGATTTTTCGCACCATCCGGTGTATTCACGATTGTTTTCGTATTGTTCACCTGCCAAAAACTAATCAAATTTTTGGAATTTCGCCAGTAATAACTAGCACTGATTTCAACCGTTTTGGATTCCTCCGGTTTTAGGTTCGGGTCACTCCCGGAGCCCGTCCAACCACCGTACAATAAACGCGGAACCGGTTCCTGAAACGCCTCACCATAAAGCACTTTCAGACCCAATTTACCGAGTTTTGCCGTGTAGCCAGAGCGGATGGTAGTGGCACTGCCATATTTGGAATTATCATCCAGACGAACTCCCAAATGCAATTGATGTACCCCATCTTGTCCCCATAGGTTCTCCAGGCGGTAACGGCTTTGTACATAAACCCCTATATCCTCGGTGAAAATTCGGTTTTGTGCCTGAAACACCGCCGGTGGCGGCTCAGGATACTGATACGTAGCGGCATCAATCTCACCAACCGGTTCGTAGCCACCGGGCGTTCCGGCGGCACTTTCCCCATTAATGTCATAGGCTTTTTGCAAATATTTCTGCTCGTACTTCATTCCCGTATTGAACGAAAACATCTTATTCACTTTCACATCAAAGTCTTGATTAAAAGAAATACTCGCATTCAATATCTGCCAATAGGAGAACGCCGCCACATAATTTTCGCCATCAAAATAAGCATCGACAAAATAGGAATCATTCGAAACATCACTGCGGCGGAAACGCAACATAGAGGTGGAAAATAAATGTTCATTCAAACGGTGTTGATGGCGAACAAAAAAGCTGTAATCGGGGCGTTTCCAGACCGCTTTATTCTGGACTTTATCCGCCGGAAAAACCAAACCGTACCCGCCATCGGTCACAAAATACTGCAACCCCATTTCCGTATCCCCCATATAAAGGCGGGCATCCAATCCGCGATGCCGGCGTGGTGAGGAAAATTCACCGGCAATATTGGGATTATCGACAAAGCCGCCCCAGATGTTCCGATCCGCATAATATTTATCCTGCAAAAACTCGTAGCGTTGGGCGGCATCTTTATCCAAATCCCCGTTATCTAAATGCACGGCAAGGCTGAGCCGCAGGTCATCTTTTTTATAAAAATAATGCAGATCGGCAATCTGGGTATCATGGGGACCTCGTGTCAACCGGCTGGAAAAATGCGACCCATTTTCCGCCATATCTTTTTGGGTGATGATATTAATGACACCCATAAAGGCATTGGCACCATAGACGGAAGACGCCGGACCATAGACCACTTCAATGCGATCCACATACGAAAGAGGGATAGTTAATAGAGGAGTATCCCCGGTATTGTAGTATAGATGGTTCAAAATGACACCATCAACCATTACTAAAAACGGTTCGCCGATGGTGTTGCGATAACCGCGCCAATAATTTTTAAACTGGGTATCCCCATAAGGTCGGATCACCTCCATACCGGGGAGATCATCCAAAATATGGGAAACTTCGGTATATCCTCGTTGTTGTAAATCCTCTTGAGTCAGCACAATGACGGTAGCCGGTGCTTCAGAGAGTTTTTCAGCGGTATTCGAGGCGGTTAAAATTTCCACATCGAGCAAATTTTCAAGCTCATAAAAGCTGAGTTCATCTTGGGCATCATTCAAATCTTCACCGGAACTCAGCCCACATAGCACCGTTATCATGACAACCACGATACACCCAAATAAACGACTCATGGCTATCCCCCTCCTAATCTAAGGTGATAGAATATGACACTTTTACTGAAAATTCCCGAGACATATCTGGGAGTGGTGCGTGAAAACCATCATAAGGTTGAAGATAAACATTTTTTTCATCTAGGAGGTTGTAAATGCCCAATCCGACGTCCAAACCATCATATAGCAAATCCGACGCCTGTAAATAGAGATGAAATAGCATTATGGGTTCATATTTTTTCAACATAGGAGATTCGTATTGGTCGGGGGCATAGCCATATCGTTTGCTCATGGCAACAACGGAAGGATTAAGAGAGATGTGGTCATTGAGCTTCAGATGGGTACTTGCTGTAAATTTGTGCGCGGGGAAGGCTAAATGTAATTGATCTTCTCCCGGCACCTGATAATCCGGCACTTTATCATAAGCAACTTGATAAAATGAATAGGTTAGATTCGCATAACCCCGGTTGTTACGGTATTTATACTCAACTTCGATGCCTTGCGTACCGCTCTCCTCAAAATTGAGATAATATTCGATGTCAAACACCTCATCATATACATACACAATCGGGTCTTTAATTTTCGTATGGTAAACATTGGCAACCACAGCATTGTTATCCGATAATTGATACCCCAATTCCACCTCGTACACTGATGTATTTTCGGTATCGATCTTTTTGTGGATTGCGCCTTCTGCAATCCCGATCTGATTCGTGCGAACATGTTCAATAGCGGGGGCGCGAAAAGCAGCGCTCACCAGTGCTTTGATATGAAATCGCTTGCGCGTATGAGTTAAAGCGATTCGGGGTACAAAGGAATTGCCATACGCATCGTGATCATCGTATCGCGCACCAAGCGTCAGGTTAAACCAATCCCGATTGATCAGTAATTGGCTCAACAGCGCAATATTGTTGTAATCAACCTCTTTTTTGCCGTCATAATAGTTTTCTGGGAGGGTTTTATCGCCGACGACCGCTTTTTCATTAAAAAACTCACCGCCCACGATCAGATTGGTTTGTGGATTAATATCGTACGATGCTACCAACTTAGTTTTGATCTGGTCAACATGGGTATCCAAAAAAAGATAATCATCCGGTGCAACTTCATCATTAAACCATGAATATTGACGCTTGAAATCAATTTGAGGTGTCAACGTCAGATGTTCGCCCCAATGGTAGGTGTATTTTATTTCTCCAAAATAGGAATCAAAATCGATAAAAGGGGGTTGGGGGTACACTATATCATCTACGACGGCTTCATCAAAAGCATCTCGTTGGGTGGTGTGGTACTTGTCCATCACCCAGCGCGCGCTAAATCCTTTATAACCCAAACTCAGACTCACATTCATCGGGTTTAAATCAGAATTATGCGTCATGTCATAGGTTTGCTCGTAAAAATCGGTGTAGGTGCGGTCACTACGGATGCCCTCACCGCCAAAGATCGATGCACTCAGGTGCAAATGGTCAAAAACACGACCATACGCTAAACTCACCTGCCGCCGGGCAGTCGTATTGGTTGTACTGCCATACACACCCGTTAAAAACAGCCCGTTTAAGTCCGTTGCGCGTTTGGTGGTAATGTTGATCACGGCGAGTTCCGCATAGCCACCGTACAACGGAGACCCGGGACCCCGGATAATTTCAATCGATTGAATGAAATCAACGGGAAAATGGTGTCCAAACTGAAGCGTAGAATATAAGCGTTCGTTGTATTCTAATCCATCGATCAGGAGCAACACCTTGCCTTCGTTTGCCCAATTTCCGCGCATTCCCACGCCAACCACGCCCTGTACATCCACACCAAAATCAAACCCGGGCACCAAGCGCAAGACATCAATCAGATCACGAGCACCCGAATGTTGAATTTGTTCCGCCGTAATGCGGGTCACAATTCCGGGAGATTCGCGTAAAGTCAACGGTTTAATCGAAGCAACCGTGACGACCTCATCCAACAGATTTTCAAGCTCGTAAAAACTCAATTCTTCCTCGGCACTAGACTGTGCCCACACGAGGTGCCACGGCAAGAGTAAGCTCACCAGAACCCCCATTAAACACCATAGTTTAGGCATGGAAACCCCCTTTCATCAAAAGTGGTATCGAAATCGTGCCCAAAAACTGGTCTCTTCTAAAGCAGGCGTGCCATCTGATAAATCGGGACCCTCTGCATTACTGTTCATCGGGTATAAATTATCCTGATTTAGCAAGTTTTTAATATTGACCGACACGTCGATTTGCGGGGTAAATTCATAAATGGCACCCACATTAACAATATGATTCCCATCCACCGCTTGATCGCGCGGAGAATACCATTGATAATAATAGAGATAATTCATGGCGATGGTAGATTGAGGTGTTGGCGTGGCAATCACATTCAGGCGTGTCACATTTTCGGGGAAAGCTTTAAAGTTGAGGTCATTTGTGAGGTACATACTGGCGCGTTGTTGGTCAGGGGCATCGCTAATTTTCACCAAAGCATGGCTCAGATTCAGGCTATATTTTTCCTGCGTGTAGGTCAAGCTAGCTTCCACGCCGTATTGTTTAATTTTCCCATCGTTATTTTTGAAGAACCAGTACCCGTTCCAATCCCCGGGAACATCCGAACCAATTGTAACCATTGGGAAGACCTCCGGATCGCGCCAGATCACCCCCACATCAATCACGTTTTCAATGACATTATAAAACCCAACCGCATCAAGAACCACATTCGGGGCGGGTTTGTAATTTGCCGCTAGCTCAAAACTACTCATACTTTCGGGTTCGGTTTCTGTTTGATCCGGCTCATACGCCCCGGTTGGATTGCCATTCGCATCATAGATGGGAATTTGCGCCGCATGAATTTGATCAAAATTTTCACCCGATAACAAACCATCATTCCGGTAACCGCCCCCATAATGGACGCCTGCCGCCCCACGAAAACCGGTCTGCCACGAAAAACGGAGCCGCAAATCATCGGTGGGGACATATAATACTCCCAAACGCGGTGACAGATGACTCCCCCAGAAAGGATGCTGGTCATACCGGAACGCCCCGAATATATCCAATTGCGGTGCCATCTGGTAAAAATCTTCAACAACTAGACTCAACACATCAATTTCATCAGGATACCCCCACGTCCGTTGCACATTTGCCTGTGGTAGGGCTTCCAACGTTGCTTCATTTAACACATTGATAATAAAATTATCGCCGTTGATGTTTTCCTGACCAAATTCAAAGCGCCGGTATTCCGCCCCAATTGCCAACTGATGGTGCTCAAAAAGATGATTTAGATTCAAAATAGAAGTAATCCCGTAGCGGTTTTCGCGAGTGCCCCCAGCCGTTAATCCCATCACCGAAGAGAGGAAAAAATCATCACGAGCCAGCAGTGCCCGCGTTCGCAAGGTGATATGTTCCGAAAATGAATAATGATGCTCTAGCCCTAGCATCGTCAACACTTCCCGGGTCCGGTTGCGGTCACGATAAAAGTTGTATAGGTCTTTTTGTTGGTCAACATAAAGCAAATTGAGTTTAAGCTGCCCGGATTCTATTGCGCCAAATGCCGTGGTGTTATCCGTCCGTTTAAGGCGAGTGCCAATATCTGCCACAGTACCGCCAGTTATTCCTTCATTTGTTTTATTGAGTGCCCAGCCTTCTTCTCGCAACTCTTGCCCATCATAGCGCGAACTGGAAAGATAGAAATAGCTGGAGAGCGCATCCGTCTGGATGGACGTCTCCAGCGCACCAAGGGCGAGACGATCTAAACCACCAGAGCCGGTGATAGCGGATTGAGCCATATTTTGCGAGGCACTACCCGACTTCGTCACAATATTAATAACACCCAACAACGCACCCTGACCTAACGTTACGGAACCGGGACCTCGAATCACTTGAACGTGGTCAATCCACTCATAATTGATTGTGTTCAAAATCGCATCGGGAGGTCCCCAAAACCATTCGGTATTCAGGTAATGTCCATTCATCAACAGCATCACTTTGGAATTGTTATCCGGGGCTAATCCTCGAAAACCGGCAATGATGTCATCTTGGTCTTCAACAAGAAAAAACCCGGGAACATACATCATGATCGCTTCACTGAGGGTGCGGGCGCCACTGAGCTCGAGTTGGCGGTGGGAGATGGTGGTGATGGAGACCGGTTGCCGCTCCTTTGCGGTTACAACATTCGAGGCAACGGTGATATTGGAAACATTTAGCAGATGTTCCAACTCGTAAAAGAGGAGTTCTTCTTCTGCAGAGTCTTGGGCAAAAAGGGAAGAAGGATACATACCTAAGCTAAGAAGCACACACATCACACCCAACATACGCATGTTAATGCCTCCTTTCGTGGTGGTGTAGTCGCGGGGTCAATCCATCTCATATCACTCCATATCGATGGGGTATGTAGCACCATACCACACACCAAAAAGGGTTGTCAATCCTTTTTATTAAAAAAGAGTTCTAAAATCATTTGACCCACTCTGCCGGAATAAATGGTTGCTGATCCGGTAAAATCGGTTTATTTTATCCAATATTCACTATATTATGGTACGTTGATGGGGAGGACACATCATGAAATCCATTTGGAAGGACATTATCCGGTTTAATATGGATAAAACCCCTGGGATAGAAGGGCTTTACGAACCCAAACCGTCCACCGGTGTTAAAATTTACGCCGGAAGCGGAGAGGCGTGGGCGGGTATTCCGGCGGATAATTCGGACGACGTCCGGCTCGATATTTCCAACGAGGACTATCTGATCATTCACACCGAAGAAGTCGGTCTGCGAAGCATCCACCACGTGGACTGGCAACGCATTGTTGATATCGTCTTTTTGATCAAAACGGAGATAGTCAAAACCCAGATTGTCGAAGAAACCCCCGAGGAGATCATCATTGATTGGCATCACCAAAAATTACGGCTACCGCGGGAGTTCATCAACATCAAATCCCGGCAGGAGGATAAAGTGGTACTCACCTTACCGGAATGGGTGTACCAACAAATATTCAAGTAAGTTAGGGAGGCTATATGAAAAAGGGTCTTAAAATTGCCGGCATCATCGTCGGGGTAGGGCTGTTGCTGTTCGTAGCACTTATCGCCGTAATTTACATCCTCTTTCCCCCCGCCAAAGTGATGCACCGGATCGAAACCGAAGTGGAAAACGCTACCCAGCGCGACGTCACCATCGGATCGGCAAGATTGAGTTTTAAAGGAGGGGTGGGCTTCCAACTGGAAAATTTTACCATTTCGAGCCCGGCAAACTTTGAAGATGCAGGTGATATGATCCAACTGGGTAAATTGGATATCAAGGTCAATTTAGGACAGTTACTGGCAAAACAGCTCGTCATAAACGACATCCAGATTAATGATGTTACCCTTAACCTTCGGGTCAAAGCGGATTCCACCACCAATTTCACCTTTGGTAAAGAGACTCCTACCGGTACGGAGGGGGAAGATAAACCCCCTACCACGCCAGAAACCGCCACGTTACCGGCAACGTTCGCCGTCCCCCTGAAGATTCACAACGCCAACATCACTTACGTGGATGAAACCACTGCCAAGAGTGTACGCCTTCAGCAGATCGACAGCCAAATCACCCTCAAGGCGGATCACCCAACGCAAACCATCGATCTGGCAATGACCCTCACAATTCCGGCAGGGGACATCTTGCAAAATGGGGCATCCATTGCCCCATTTGATCTGTTCCCCATGAATGTGGAGATCGAAAACCAAATAAAACTGGCCGATCAACAGTACGACCTGACTAAACTCACCATCAATATCGGGCAGATTGCCTTGCATGCCACATCAAACGGCGCATGGCGCGAAAACCAGTTTGAATTAACCGATTTGACAGCCAACTACGGCAATACTCGCCTCGGATTCAGTGCCAACCTGACCAACCTGAAACAAAACACCGGCACGTACACCCTCCAGTTGTACAGCGATTTAGGCGAACTCAAGCGGCAATTACCCCTCAAGCTACCACTGGCAAAAGTGGAAGGCACGATCAACGGGCAGTTTACGGGTACAATCCCCACCGGTACGACCCTGCCCCTCGCCGCCGTGTTACCTGCCGGCAACCTCAATCTCAATCAGATTACCCTCCAAGTCGATGAAAAACTCCCCGCAATTGAGCAGATCAGCGGCACCTTGCACCTGGCAGATCAACACCTTCAGTTGGAAAATTTCACGGCACAAATTGGTGAGTCCCAACTGGGATTCCAACTTTCCTCCAACCTTGCCCCCCTCCACAAACTGGAGGATTGGGAGCAGTTGGTCCTCCAATATGCCTTGATCGGTGACATCGATCTGGCACAGGTCAAAGCCCAAGCCCCGCCAGAGTTCCCGCTGGACACACTCGCCGGACGTATTAAATTAAACCTGAGTGACCGGATCCATCCCAAGCGCGATCTACAGGATGTCTCCCAGCTCGTACCAAAAGGGAGTGTGATTGTCGAGAATGTCCGCGCCAGCTTTCCCCCACAAGATAGCTTGCCCCCCATCACCGATCTGGACGCCACCCTCGACCTTGCCGGAGAGGGGCGGATACGTATCCGCCAAATTCATGCAAACGTCAACCAGAACCCAATGGACATCACCGGAAGCGCAGATTTACGGCAGTTCAAAACGATAGAAGACCTAGATAAAATTCAGATCGAAATTGCGTTTAATAGCCCCCAACTCGATCTCCAAAGCCTGCTCCCCCCACCTAATCCCGAAAAAAAAGACGTAGTGATACCCCCGTTACCCACCATTCACGGTACAGCCAACATCAACACCCTGATCGTGGATAAGATTCCGGTAAAGAATATCAACGCACGGATTGCGGTCCAAAATCAAATTATTGAAATAGAAGATTTAGACCTAAATGTGTTTGGTGGCTCGGTTGATCTGCAAAGCCGCTTTAATTTGGCGGATACCACTTACCAGATGACCACCCGCGTGGAACGCATGCAAGCAAACGACTTTTTTACCACCCTGTTTGAGCCGGTGCGCAATGTGGTGTACGGCACCCTCAATTTCAATGCGGATGTAAGCGGGCGAACGTTCGATCCCGATTCGATCAAGCAAAATTTGGTTAGCCATGGCCGGTTGGAAATACAGAATGGGCAGGTGATGAATCTGGACATGCTAAAAGAAGCCTCGCGGGTCGTGAGCGTGTTTAACTTTGATACCATCGATTTTACCGATGCCTTCACGAATTTTACGGTGGAAGATGGCAAGTATTCCTTCGGGCAATTGGACATCCATAGTAACGATGCGGATTACTATGTCACCGGTTATTGTACCCTAGATGGCGCGTTAAATTACAAAGTACGGGTGTTACTCTCCAAAGCCCGCACCGAACCGATCAATATCCCGCAAAAAGACCTGTTCCTGAGTGAAGATGGACGTTTCATCATTGATCTGAATATTGGCGGCATGTTCACCCGCCCCAAAGTCACGTGGGATAAAACCGGTACGATGGAACGAGCAAAACAAAAGGTCAAAGATAAGGCTACGGAAGAAGCTGGTAAATTGTTGGATAACGTGGAAGATAAGATCGATGAACAATTGCAGGATAAACTAGGGTCTTCTGCTGATTCCTTGAAAGAACAGGGTAAAAACATGTTGAAAGGGTTGTTTGGGCGATAATCGACCGAAAAACGGCAGTGAACCATCCATTCAAACCCTTTAGGGTAGTTAAATTTTATTCTCCTCAACTCCGAAAATTTGGCGAACCTAGGGGAAATATCATGTCTCCTGGGTTACTCCCCCCATGAGACGGCGCAAGTCATCATCATGTCCAAACAGTACCAAGATGTCGCCTTCTTCGAGGGTATCTTGCGGGCGGGGGACGTCACAGACTTTCTCCCGCACAACCAGTTTACCCCATAGATTGCGTTCCGTGACCTGTCGTTTGATGGTGATAATATTGATCTGATAGCGCTCCCGCAGTTGTAATTCCACAATGGATTTTCCGACAAAATCCGGCGGAGTTACCAGTTGAACAATACTGTGCTGGTCACCCAATTCCATCTGCTCTTGAATGATCCCACTAATCAGATGATTTGCCACCCGATACCCCACCTCTTCTTCCGGTAAGATGACCTGATCACAGCCCACCTGTTCCAAAATATCCTTTTGTAGATGAGTTGCTGCACGAGAAACTACTTTACGCACCCCTAACTGTTTCAGTTGCACCACCGTTAAAAGGCATTCCTCAAATTCTTTCCCGATCCCGACAACGGCGGCATCAACCGTGGCTATATCCTGTGCTAACAGCGCTTTAGGGTTGGTCGCATCTAACTGGACGGCGACCATGACCTGATCTTTGATGCGTTCAATCAACTCAAAATTTTTATCAACCGCAATGACTTCCGCACCCATCTGACTTAGTGATTCGGCAACTCGCCAGCCAAATAAGCCCAAACCGATAACGGCAAACCGTTTTTTCATCCGATTTGTACTCCTTCTGAAGGATATTGGTAGGTTTCAATAACATGTTTTTGTCCGATAGCCAGCGCCAGGGTAAATGGGCCCACCCGCCCCAAAAACATCGTCAGCGTGATCAACAATTTTCCAAAGGTACTTAACTGTGCCGTGATACCGGTACTTAAGCCGACGGTTCCCACGGCGGAAACCGTCTCAAACATCAGTTGGATGGGGCGAATGTGGTGTTCGGTGACCGTCAGCAGGAACGAGACAGACATCACAATGGCGAGATACATGGTGATCACTACCAATGCCTGATATAGAACGGTGCTGGGGATCGTCCGCCGGAACAGTTCTAAGCGGGTTTTGCCTTGCGAGGCAGAAATCACCGTTGCGATCAAAATGCCAATGGTGGTCACTTTGATTCCGCCGGCAGTTGAACCCGGTGCCCCGCCAATAAACATCAACATCATGCCCAATACGAGTGTGGAATCGTGTAAATGGGCAAAATCAACCGTATTAAATCCAGCCGTCCGAAAGGTGACCGATTGAAAGACGGAGGCTATTATTTTCTCGCCAGTGGAAAGATTTGCCAAGGAGTAATGATACTCCAATGCAAAAAAGAGACACGCACCCGAGACCAACAGGATGGCGGAAATGAGCAAGACCAAGCGGGTTTGCACCTTCAATTGGGGGGTCGTGTAGGACGGTGAACGAAAGAACACTTCACCCAAATTGCGTAACGTACCAAACCCCAACCCCCCGGTAATAATTAACAGGCACACAACCCCGTTGACCGGCACATGCGAAACCGTGGACATCAAGCTATCGGAAAACGTGGAAAACCCGGCATTGCAAAACGCTGAAATAGCATGGAACATCGCCACATACAGCGCTTCAGTCGGTGGTAACACCGCTACCCAACTCCAATAGAGAAAAAACGTCCCCGCCAGCTCTATCGCGAATGTGGTAAGGATGATCATCCGCAACATACTGCCTAACATCGAAAGATTTTCAACACTTATCACATCTCTGAGGAGAACCCGCTCCCGCCCACTTAGGCGAAGCCCGAAAATAAGCGTGAAAAAAGAGGTGATGGTCATAATGCCTAACCCGCCGATCTGGATCAGCCCCAAAATAATCAACTGTCCAAAACGGGTAAACGCGGTTGCCGTATCCACCACGATTAATCCGGTGACACAGACCGCGGAGGTTGCCGTGAAAAACGCATCTATCAAGCGAATTGAACCGGTAGTGGCTTTGGGCAACATCAATAACCCCGTACCAATTAAAATGAGCCCCCCAAAACCCGTCAACATGAATTGCGCCGGCGACACTCCGATTTGAGTAATCCGTTGGTTGAGTTTGATAAACCCAAAAATGAGATTACCCACAATGTAAAATTGAATCACCACTAGGTATAGTTTGGTCAAATATACCGGTTTGAACAGGAGATACAGTTCCGGGAAGATCGGTTTGTATAGCAACAAATCAATCATCACAAATTGGATAACCAACAGAGCTCCTAGAACATATTTCACTAAATTTGTGCGGACATAATGCCAGCGCTGACGCCGGACGATTAACTGCACCAGCAGGTCCGTCAGGAAAATCATCCCAACCAGTACATCGATGAATTCAAGAGTGAGCCGCGTTACCGGTGATAAATAAAATCCGTAATCCAACAAGAGAGAAATGAGCGCCACCAATGCCGCTAAAATAAGCACCTGACGCGAAATACGGATGGTGCGCTCTTCAATATGGGCGGGAATAACTGAGTTTAAGGGGATCATAGCGTCGAGGCAGGGATTTGACTTTTAACAACCGTCCCATCCGCCGTGCCGAAGATGAGAAAATCAGCACCATCCACTGCTAAAGCGGTGATATGCGGTTCATTACTGGATTCTCCGGTGCTAATCTCCGACCACGTCGTACCCTCATCATGGGAGATACGTAAACCTGTTGTACCCCCGGCAACAATACGGTGCGAATCGAGCACCAAAAACGCATAGACGGCAATTCCGGCATGGACATGCTCCCACGTATCTCCCCCATCCGAGGAGCGATGGATACCTTGTGAAGAGCCGGCTAAAACGATGCCGGTCGCCGGGGAACAAAAGGCATTCGCCTCAATATGTGTCAAATATGTCCAGCCAGTACAAACCCCCTCCGTACAATCATTTCCTGAACGAAAAATACCATGACCGGGGGAACTGAACAGCACTTGATTTTGCGAATTAATCCACATCGCACGCACCGAAATATCGCTTAACCCGATAGGAGCGGCAGGCACCCATGTATAACCCGTATCGGTACTCTGAAAAATATCCCCGCTCGCCGTACCAGCCAGCAGATGTCCGGCAGAATTAAGCACCAACGCCGTCACCGCCGTAAATTGAGCAGAACCTGCCTCCCGCCACGTCTTATACGGCGGCACCGCCGCATATAAACCCGTCTGCGTACCCACAAACAGGTCCGGACCCGGTATCTGCATCACCGCACGAACATCCCACAGCGAATCTCCCCAAACCTCCCATGCCGGAGCCTCTGGGTGATAAAAAAGACCTTCCGCGGTACCAACCAGTAATGCCCCATCATTCAAGATGGTCAACGTCTGTACCGGCGGTAGTTCGGTGGTAAGCGGTTCCCATAAACGGGATTCGTCACGGGCATCACAGCCCGTGAGTAGCCCCAGTATCACACATAGCCGGATCAAGACATCACATCGTATTCGCCTCATATAACAGCTCCTATTCAATTTTAATCACGACGACGGTCACATCATCAAAGGGATCGGTATCCCCGATGAAAGCTTCCACATCATCCAAAATATACTGCAATATGTCATCCGCGGTAGCGGAGGCATCATGGGTTTCTAAGAGGGAGATAAGACGGTGAATCGAATAAGGTTCCCGTTGAGGATTCATGGCATCCTCTAGCCCGTCGGTAGTGAGAACAATCACATCCCCAGCCTTTAGGGTAAACGTTGTCTGATCATAATCGCGGGTTTTCAAGTTGCTGAAGGGCAGGCGAAATTGGGTAGCGGGAAGTTCCTGACAGACACCATCGCGGATGAGCAAGGGATACGGTACACCGGCAAGGGCATAAGTCAACTGATGATCATTTGTATCAACCAAAAAATAACCCGCCGCCACAAACATCCCCTTTTGCAAATCGGGCGCAATCCAGCGACGGGTTGCATTCACCACATCCACCGGAATCATTTTTTCGGAAGCTTGTGCCCGGAACACACTGCGGGTAGTCGCCATGATCAAGGCGCCGGGGATTCCTTTTCCGGCAACATCGCCAATAATCACCCCCAGCCGCTGGGTATTGTCGGAAAAGGTCACAAAGTCATAAAAATCACCCCCGACTTGGGTCGCGGCAATAGACGCCCCTGCCACCTGACATCCGGCAATGTGAGGGCTATGCGAGGGTAGAAGCCCTACTTGAATTTGATGGGCAATTTCCAGTTCCTGTTGCAAACGCATCTGTACTGCCACTTCCGCATGAAGACGAGCATATCCTAAAGCCAGCGCCGCCTGACGTCCCAGTTGGTGCAACAAGTCAAGATCATCCGCAATAAAATTTCGACCCTGATGAGTAGCACCTAAGTTGAGCATTCCCACCACGTTGGAATTGGCGATCAAGGGTACGCAAAGCGTTATATCCTGGGGGCGGAGGTGCTTCACTTCCTCAGGATGCACACCGCAAAAATTAAGTTTGCGTAATTCCACGATCCGCGTGGGATAATCAACATCAATTAACCAATTGATAAACGCCTCATTGGGTTGGAAAAACGCCCCATCATCACTCACAAATTCCCGCGAATAGGGGCTCCGTAACCACAACCGCACATGCGACAGTTGCAACGCTTGGCGGAGTTGATCCACTAACATCGCTTGGAGGGTATCGATTTCAATGGCGCCCTGTAATTTTTCCGTCAATTGAGCAATCGCCTGCTGGTAGGCGATCCGGTGACGGTAGATCGTCCGATTGACCAGATTTTGTGCCTCTTGGCGTAAAGGATTAAATAGATAGACCAATATCACCGTGGTAATAATTGGTACCAGTTCGTGATCCGAGCCGGTAAAACGGGTAACTAGCCACGCCATGCTGGTGGAAATTCCCAAAAAGAGCAAGATGATCAGTCCGGTCAGAACGCCATACACCAAACTGCGCTTGATGATCAAATCCACATCCATCAAGCGGTATTTGAAAATGGCAAACGCAAACGAAACCGGCAATGCCACCATGCCCAAATAACCGATGTTCCAAATCGGGTCCAAATCAAAGAAAAGGTCCATCAAAAACAGCAGACCACTGGTACCAAAACCGATTCCTGCCCCCCACATCACCCAGCGGAGTTGGCTGCGGATTTCCATATCCGGTTGGCGCTTATAATTCCACGCAATAAAATAAATACCCGACCAAATCCCCAGTCCGGTCAAAATCCAGATTACCCAACCGGTGACATACGTGTGCCAATAGTAACTTGAGCCAAAGACAGACCCCAAAATCTGGGTATCAAAAATAGCATTACTGCCTAAAATAATCGTCACCCCAACAAACAGGGCATCGATTATCCCCAAACCGGTTAAGATGCGTTTAGCGTTTTTGAGATAGGCTGGGGTGATGGGAGGAGACGGAAATCGATAAAACAACACGGCAAACAGAAAGGCAGATAGCACCAACCCCACCCGTTGTATCACGTAGATATAAAATTGCCATAGCGGTGGGTGTGCCGTAAACGGGAGCGGAAAGATAATCACCGGCAAATGAAAGAGAGAAAACACAAAGCAGAAGAGAAAAAAAAGCCGTGAAGCGTTTTCATCTGGACGGAACCATAGGACAAGCGTACCGATGCAGAACGTCATCACCGCCACCGTGGTAAAACTACTCCGGATCAACGTTTGTCCAATGGATGATACTTCCACGACACTGTAAATCCCAACCCCCGTATACACCGTGAAGAGGGTGATTATCGTGATCAGAATCAACCGTATGGGATGAAAAACGTTCATAACGTGGTATCCAAATGGAGTATATAATCGGAATGCCGAAACTTATGATAAAATGGTGGTAGATTCAACCTTTTTTTGGCGGCATAAAAAAACCGCGAATCGGCAGATTCACGGTAACATCGTCGGATGAAATACAGCGTCAATCCATTTTCCGCCGGAGCCAGATGGTGACACAGGTTTGACCTTCTGCGGGGTTGGAAATCTGCAATTTGCCCTCGTGCAATTCAAGCAACCGCTTGGCAATAGTTAAACCTAAACCAGAGCCTTGTTGTTCGTGCTGACCTCGTTTGAATTGCATGAATGCTCCAATGTTGGCAATCTGATCCGGTGTCATACCCACACCTTGATTTGTGATTTGGCAGATGTACCACTCGTCTTCCAACCACGACTGAATGATCACGTTTGTACCCTCACTGGAAAAATCAAAGGCATTTTTGACCAGTTCTTCCATGACTTTAGTCATACCTTCTTCACTGATCATCACCCCACCATTGACCAGTCGGAGTTCCAAATCATGGGGGCGCTTAAATTGGGTGGCTTTCCGCTGAGCGATATATTGAATAATTGTTGCCGCATTGGAAACACTCAATTTACAGAGTTCCCGGCGCTTTTCCGGGTCACTAAACATCAATTCCACTTTGGCATATAACTCATAATTTTGGATTAAGCGATACAGCCGTTGCGCACCCTTGCGGATCATCCCTGCAACTTTTTTGACCTTTTGATCATCTTCTGGGTTCTGCAATTCTCCGGCTAATAAAAAATCGGTTCCGGTAATGATTGCCGTCAAAGGAGTGCGTAATTCATGGGGGAGGGCATAGCCAATATTATCGCGCAGGGTTTTTAATTTTTTTTCATTCAAGATATTTAGCGCTTCTTGCTTTTGGAACCGGGCATGTATCGATTGCAACAATTCCTTGAAACGAAAGGGTTTTGTCAGATAATCATCTCCGCCCATACTCATTCCCTTGCGAATATCCGCTTTGCTATCTTTGGCGGTCAGAAAAATAAAGGGAATTGCCGCCGTAACAACATTCCGGCGGAGATAATCCCGAAACTTGTAACCGTTCATTTTCGGCATCATCACATCACAGATAACCAAATCCGGTAACTGTCGATTGACATATTCAATTGCCTCATCACCATCACAAGCCGTAATGACCTCAAAACCTTCTCGCTCAAGCCCCTTGCGCAACACTTCCCGGATGGTGGCATCATCATCAACAACAAGAATCGATTTCGACATAGCGCCTCTTACTCAACTTGGGTGACCGTATAAGACGCAACGGCTTCAAATGATTTTCCATTCACCAAATCATCCAGTGAATAGCGCCAATGTGCCATATTCCCGAAAACCTCACTGGCGTTACCCCCCTGAATTTTGTGCGGTAAAATCAAATCAAAAGAATATTCAAACCCATCCATCATCTGGATCACCATCTGTCGAAGGGTTTCGTGCATCTGCTGGTTGGTTGGAGACAGACCGGAATCCGGTGTGGCATGGCTCAGGCGGTCATTGCCAAACCGTACCTGTTCGCGGTAAGTAAACGTTTGCCCGGCGTGTTCATACATTACCTGAAATAATGCCGGTTGGTTTTCAACCATCTCGCCGGATTCTTTATCACAGGCTTCCAAACGGGTCAAGGCGGTAATCATGGAATCAACCGTTGTAAAGGTTTGGGAAAGCGTATAAACCGCATTCTTCCCCCGGACTTCCGAAGAAAATCGCCAACCCAAATCATGATAACATTGGGAGTCCAAATTGCCTAAAATATCGGTGGTGTGTGAGTCTGGTGTCCCGGCGGAATCGTCCGCCGCCAACTGTTGTGCCATTGCTTGTAACTGGTAAACCGTCTGCTCCGGAATGATCAGTTGGATTTCCCGATAGACGGACTGATCGGGATAAATATGTGTCCGAACATGCAGTTGGTAACACCCATTGGCGATCACCAACAACCCCATCCAAAACAGGACAAATACAGAACGAATTCCCCGCATAGGCTCACTCTGGTGATGATTTCAACTGTTTGTGGAGCGCCGCGATTAGCACCCGCCCCGAAACCGGTTTTACCAGATAATCATCAGCGGTCAGTGCGAACCCTTTGCGGATGTCCTGACGGGTGGCTTTCGCAGTCAGAAAAATAAACGGCACCGTAGCCATCGGTTCATAGGCGCGAATTTCTCGCAAGACCGCATAGCCATCGGCGCGCGGGAGCATAATATCACAGATAATGGCATCGGGGCAATGTTCTTTTGCCATTTTGATCCCCTCTTCGCCATCCATTGCTTTCAAGACCTCAAATCCGGCAAGACGCAGTTGTTCCTCCAGCACCCGCAGGGTAAACACTGCATCTTCAATCACTAACACACGTGGCATGAGCTGACTATTTACTCCATATGTTGCAACAAAAAAATCTGATCCGGTTTTACATATTCACTTTTTAAGATGGGGCGATGACCAAACCGGTTGTAGAATCCGGGATAAATTTGGTTATAGACTTCTTGTAATGAGATGCGCCCATCATGATTTTGATCCGATTTGGCAGATTGTAAGGCGCGCAGAATCCGTGCCGTGAGCGCACCGTGCCCGGTCGTGGGGTCTTCGCGGGAGAGTTCGCTGGCGCGGCTGGCGGCAAGGAGCGCACAATTGGGGATCGGCAAGTTCGGTTCTAAGGGGTCAATATGCTCTGGGTCAATCTCTTCCGCCCCCGGTTTTGCCGCTCCACTGCTGTAACAGGAGTCAAAAATCAACACTTTGGGGTTCTCCTGAGGGAGCCAATCCATGATCCAACGGGCAAAATCATCATCCACAATCGCCGTTGGTACCCGCCGGTCAAAATTGGGATTCCAATCATAGGGTAAAAGTGCCTCATCAAACCCATCTTCCTCATCGGCATCATTGGGCGAATCTGGAACACGCCCCCCATGCCCGCTAAAATAAATCACCCCCACATTTTTGGGGTCGGATTCCAATTTTTCCGCTAACCAATACGTAATAGCGGCCTGAATTTCAGAGCGGGTCGCCGCTGCATTGGTCAGCAACCGAAAATTTTCCTCAGGAATATTGCCTTGTTGGCGCAGGGTTTCATAAAGTTCGATGGCGTCCCGGTCACTGTAATCCAAATCCACAAAATTAAAACGCGCATCATCATTTTGATAATTGGCAATACCGATCAGCACAAAAAAGACGTTGGTGGTGGGGGCTTCTGCCATTAACATGGATTCAAACTGTTCGGGACCGGTGGACCAAAAGTAATACCGTTCAGAGGTCGTCCGTCCCAGGGCATCCACCACCCGAAGGTCGATCTGGTTTTTGCCGCTTTCAAATTCAAAGGCAGGCAGAAAGAGGTCATACGTACCGGTGGCAGACTGATTCAGTTGGCGTAAAATACCCGTTTTGGTCTCGGCGGGAATGATCACCTGCTGGTCATTGCGGTACACCGTAAAATCAGAGATACTATAGGGGTTTAAGATGGTAAAATGCAGGTCGGCATACCCCCCATCGATATTTTCACAGATGCTCGGTGAGCGCAGTTCTAGGATGGGCTGCTCATTTTGGGCTTTCAACCAGTCGCGATTGCGCTCTTGCAACCGGAACAAGCGACGTTCAGCGACACAGAGCGAGGTATCTGGATAGACAACCATTTCGCCGAGCCGCTCCCGATAATTTTTCCATTGCACCATGGCATCGTAGTCAGAACCGAGACGCTCCTGTGCCTCGGCTAATTGGAACCGGAATTTTTCCTCCTGACATTCCTGCAATGCCCAGCGATAGTGCGCAACGGCAGAATCCCACCGGCGCAGTGCGGAAATGGCTTTACCCCGAAATTGGATGGCATCCATATCACACCGGTGGAGTTGCAACAACGTTTCTGCTGTACGAATAACATCATGATATTGGCGCTGGGTATAATAGGTGATCATTAATTCCCGTAAGGCGGGGTAATTTTGGGGGTCGATCCGGAGGCATTCATTCAAAAGCCGGATCGCCTGCTCGTAATTGGTGGGATGGGGCGGGTCAATATATTGGGTGAGCATAAACGCATAATCTAAGTAATACTGGGGTACATACGGATTCACACGAATCGCCTTCTCAAACTGCCGGGCGGCAATCACGTATTGCCCCGTATCGCGGTATATCACCCCGAGCAAATGATTGTAGTAATCATCATTGGGATTTTTGGCGAGTTCCCGTTGAATTTTCCGTTGCGCCGCCTGATAATGCTTTTTATGAACCAGTTCCACAACGCTGGGTGCACAACTACTCAATAGTAGAGCCAGTACCACTCCCAAAAGCAGAAATCGAACCTTCACCGTGTGATTACCTCGCCTGAAAGAAGAAAAAAGTAGTTCGATCATAGCCGACTTTATCCGGTTCGTCAAGCAGATTTTTGCCCGCTGCAACACACGATACGCCTGTTTCCATCGCCGGTTCCGAAAATTTCCTTGAAATGCGCTCCGGTTTCGGTTATGATACCCCCCAATGAAGACAACAAGATGATTATCGTACGGGGTCACTTGATCTCACTTTTTTAATTCTCATGATGAGGAAGGAGTTTCACAACCGATGTCCCAAGATTTGCTGTTGGAAGTTGGCACCGAAGAGATTCCCGCCGGATATTTGCCGCCGGCATTGGCTCAGCTCCACGAACGGATCAAAGCAGTATTGCAGTCGGAACGATTAGCGTATGCGGATATTTGCACGTTTGCGACCCCGCGCCGGATCGTACTCCATGTGGCGAAAGTTGCGGAAAAACAGGAAGACATCGTTCAGGAAATCCAAGGTCCGGCAAAACGAGTGGCGTTTGATGACGCGGGGCAACCCACCAAAGCCGCCATTGGCTTTGCCAAAGGCAAGGGAGTTACCGTGGAGGATCTGGAAATCAAAGAGACCGAAAAAGGCGAATATGTCACCTTACAGCAGAAAATTTCCGGTAAAACCACCCTTGAAATTATGACCCACGCCCTCCCTGAGGTCCTTTTAAACCTCAACTTTCCCAAAACAATGCGCTGGGATGACTCTGGGATTACGTTCACCCGCCCCATCCGCTGGCTGATGTGCCTTTTCGGAGAAACCGTGGTCCCGTTGAAATTGGGACGCCTCACCGCCGGAAATATTACATATGGACACCGGTTTATGTCGCCGGAGCCAAAAACCATTGAAAATGTCGATTACTATTGGGCTGTGATGAAGGAATCCTATGTCATCCTTAACCCGAAAGAACGACGGCATCGCATCCACAAAATGCTGGATGAAGCGGCGGAACGTCATCAGGGAAAACTCGTCCCCAATGAAGACCTCATTGATACCGTCACCTATTTGGTAGAATTCCCCAGTGTCGTGACCGGTAAATTCGACCCCAAATTTTTGAACCTCCCCGATAAGATCATCATTGCCGCCCTCGATGAACATCAAAAATGTTTTGCGGTCACGGATGAACACGGGAAACTCAAACCCCTATTTTTGAACATTATCGGTAGCAACCCAGAGTATAAATCTCGGGTAATTGCCGGAAATGAGCGCGTGCTCGCGGCACGATTGGAAGACGCTAACTTCTTCTTTACCGAAGATACCAAAACCCCACTCGCCACCAAAGTGGAACGATTGAAAGGGGTTACGTTCCAAGCAGATTTAGGCTCCGTCTATGAGAAAATGGAACGCATTCAATCCCTCGGACAAACCATCGCGGAACGGTGTGATGCCAATCCAGAATGGGTCTCACGAGCCGCCCTGCTCTGCAAAGCCGACCTTGTCACCCTGATGGTGGGGGAAAAAGAGTACGCAAAATTGCAAGGCTACATCGGGATGGAGTACGCCCTTAAAGATGGCGAAAATCCCGTCGTAGCAAAAGCCATCAACGAACATTACATGCCGCGCTTTGCCGATGATACCCTGCCGGAAACCCTGCCCGGCGCCATTATCAGTATCGCCGATAAAATCGATACCATTGTGGGCTGTTTCGGCGTGGGGTTGGTCCCTAGCGGATCGCAAGACCCCTACGCCCTTCGCCGTCAGGCAACCGGTGTGATTCGCATCTTGCTCGACCGGGAATTTGAAATCCGCTTGAGTGACCTCGTTCAATGGGCAAGTACCCTCCTCCACCCTAAATTTAAAGCCAAAGCCGACACCGTTCAGGCGCAGGTGATCGACTTTCTCCAGCAACGGTTGGAAACCATTTTGACCAACCTTGGCTTTGCTTATGACGAAGTCGATGCCACCCTCGCCTCGGATTTTAACACCGTCCATGATGCCCTCAAGCGAGTTCGAGCCGTCTCAGAATTTCGGCAACATCCTGATTTTGAGGCACTGATCACCGGTTTTAAGCGGGTGGTCAATATCTTGAAAAATGCGGAGGTGGCCAACAATCCAGATGAAAATCTATTTACCGAAGAATCGGAACGACGGTTGTTTAAAGCACTGGTCGCGGTGGAAAAAAATATTGGTAATCTGGTAAAAACGAAGGATTATCCCCAGATTTTGAAGCAATTGGTCATGCTCCGCACGCCGATTGATACACTCTTTGATGAAGTCATGGTGATGGCGGAAGATGAAGCGGTGCGAGAGAACCGGTTGCGACTGCTGGCGCGTGTCCGGCAGGTTTTTACCCAAGTGGCGGATTTTTCCAGAATTGTCATTAGCTAACACCCTCAGGCGGCGGATTTCCGTCGCCTGATTCTTTTAGTTCAGATGTTGGTCAAAAAACATTATCGTTTCCTGAATCGCCCGCTCCAGATGGTCTGTTGTGCCTCCCCACGGATGCGTTGCCCCAAAAGTATGTCCCGCCCCGTCAATGGGGATTAAGGTCGAATGCCGCGCGTGCCGGTGAAGTGCCTCTGCCTCCGCAAACGGCACGGTTTCATCCGCTGTACCATGAATAATACCATAGGGAATCTCCAGCGATGCCGCCGCATCTAAAATATCAAACCGGTCTGGATCGCGGAGATAATCGTCCACCAGTTCAACACCCATCTGCAATATTTGACCGGTACGAGCATTCTTAACTTCCAGATAACCCTGTTTGCGCCACATGTCGATCACCTGAGGGTCACTTTGATAGCGGTCAAAGGTGGAAACAGCAGACCAGGTGACCAAACAGGAGACTTCTGGGAGGTGCGAGGCACCTAAAATGGCAATTCCACCCCCACGACTGTGCCCCATCAATGCCAATCGGGATAAATCGAGCGGGTCACCGGTAAACTCCTGTTCCAAGGCATCGACGACGGTGTACAGGTCATCAATTTCTACCGAAAACGTGTTTTCCCGAAATTTATCCAATTCAGTAAAATTCAACAAATCATCACCAATCCCATTTCGGGAAAAATTGTAATGAATGGCGCAGTAGCCGGCTTCCGCTAAACGGCGCCCCAAATAGGGGTGAAAGCCCCAATCTTTGAACCCCTTAAACCCGTGACTGATGACAACCACCGGCAGTGGCGTGGTGGTTTCTTGGTATCGAATATCCCCGCGAATCGGTTCGTTGCGGGCACTGGTTAGCGTAAAACGGCGTTCTATCATGTTCCAATCCTTTCTTGATACAAACGTGAAAAATTGACGGGTTCAGCGGCGAATCGTTAGGCAAACGCCTCGATCCGCTCTGTATTCCCCTGTCGAACTATTGCCATAAGTTAGGAGTGAATCGTTATCCAGATGTGGAGATCGATTAGAAAACGGAGCTTATTGTATTGGCAAGGCTTCAAAACTCGGCTGTATCCCCCCCAACACGTGCCCAACAAGCGATTGCTATTGGTGCAACTCGCACCGTTGGGCGATACATGCTGTTTGATTCCCTTTGCGGTACAACTGGCAGAGCAGGGTTATGCGGTGGATGCCGTCTGCCAACCGGGGTTAGAGGCGGTCTGGAGCTACATGTTGCCCCACGTGCGACTATTTCCCATCCAACCCAACCGCTGGGAGCCGCACTACGTGCAAACGGCGACTGCCGAAATGGCACGCCACCCCTACGAAGCCGTTTTTATCACCACCATGACCCCTTTTGCGGCGTTCATCAGCAGTTATGCCCGTTCGGCACATCGAGTGGGACTCATTGAAAATCGGTTTTATAAAGGCGCTCGCCTGATCTTCACGGTAGTACACCGGACGAACCCGCAGGAACATATCAACCGGCGCTTTGAGCATCTGTTGCGTTGTTATCTGCCGGAATTCCGGCGCCACAAACCGCACTCCCCAACTGCCGGTGACGGCTACGTCCTCTTACATCCAGGCGGCAAATGGAAGCCCCGCCGTTGGATGCCTGACCGGTTTTTAGCCGTCGCCAGATGGCTTGCGGAGCAGAATATCCCAACCAAAATTGTGGTGCATCAGAGCGAAACCGATTTGCTCCACTTTTTTGCAACCGTTCAACGGCACTCGAATCTCGAAATATGCCAAACAACCCACTTAAACGAACTCATCGATCTCGTGCAAAAATGCACTCTTTTTATCGGTAATGATTCGGGACCTGCCCATCTGGCAAATCTATTTAATAAAATCACCCTTGTATTGTGGGGTCCGGGGAATTATGAGCGCATCCATCCCCAAGGAGAGAACGTCATCGTGCTGATGAAACCGGTAGAGTGCCGTCCCTGCCGGCAATACCTTCACGCCGACCGGTGCGAAAGGGGAGAAAATGTGTGTTTACAACAGATTACGGTAAATGATGTTCTCAATACCCTCCAACAGTTTCTCCCGACCGTTCTTTCCGGATCAAGGCGGTAAGTAGCATCCCCGCCAAGACGATCAAGCCGAGTTGTACCAGCAGATCGCCATAGCGCGTATAAAATGTAGTCTGGGTACGGAGCGGAATATCCGCCACCAATGTCGTGACCTCATAAAATGGCGTCTTTTTCAGGACACGGCCAAAGGGATCGGCAAATAGCGACACCCCAGAATTTGCACACCGTGCCAAACTGACCCGGTTCTCAATACAACGCATCCGGTGCATGTTGGCATGTTGGTACGGTGCGGGGCTCGGTCCAAACCACGTGTCATTGGTAATGGTGACCAGAAAGTCCGCACCATGACGAAGCATCTCTCGCGAGAGATTTGGGAAAACCGTCTCATAACAAATACCCGCCCCAAACTTGCCTTTTGGAGTTTCAAATATCGTAAATTCCGTGCCTTTGGAGAAATTCGCTTGCCCCAAATCATATTTTTGTAAAAAGGGGAATCGCTCTTGATACGGCATTCGTTCCGCAAACGGCACCAGACGCATCTTAGCGTAAAATGGAGACATTCGCCCCTGCTCATCAAACAGAAATGCCGCATTATAAACAAAGCGGCGGCGATTTTCATCAAACACGGTGTGCGGTGCCCCCACAAAAAGGGGTGTCCGGTGGTCCCGGGCAAACTGGGCTAATTTGTGGCGATATAAAGGCTTATAATAAAGGTGTGCAGGGACAGAAGTCTCTGCCCACAAAATCAAATCTGGGTGTTGAGGTAACAAGGTGGCGCTCATCTCCAACTGCTCATTAATCACAAATTCTTCAAATTCATCCGCCCATTTCAGTTTCATGGGATAACTCGGTTGCACTAACCCGACCCGAATGTGGGGTGTATCCGCCGGCAAACCCCGCTGGATCGTCCACACACCGTGGAGCCACGCAGTGCCAATCACCACCCCGATTAAACTCAGATGAATCCCCCACTTGCGGTAGTTAGCCGCCATTTGCGCATCAAACAGCAACACATTGACCAGCATGATCCAAAACGTTGCGCCAATAATACCGGTAATAGCGATGAATTGGAGCAATGTGGGGAAATAGGTTAAGGCATACCCCAGATTTCCCCAGGGGATCGCCAATTCGGTCTGGTTGAGCCAATAATCCATGCCCAACCAAAGAAACGGGACAGTCAGTTGCAACGAGAATCCCCGTCGTCGCATCCACACCGCTAGCACCCCCATCAGGGCGTAATACCCCGCCAGAACCGCGACCGCGCCAACCATACCGGCAATTAATATCGGACGGACAATGGCAATCCAGTAGAGCAACCCCAAATTAAAAAAGACCCCAAAAAGATACGTGACCCGGAATGTACGAGCCAGCGGTTTGGGACGCCCATCGGTGGCGATCTCATCCAGCACCCGCAACAACGGCACAAACGCCACAAAAATCAGCACCCCGACCCCGGCAAGGGGCATGAATGCCAAAGCGCCTATCACTCCGGCAAGAATCGCAAAAAATTGATGTTTGGAAAGGGAAAAAGTACGGTCTGTTTCAATCCGGAATCGCATAAAGGCGTATCTATATGAGGGAAAAATGCTGGCGCATCACCGTTTTTTTGAATTTAGTGTGAATCGGAGCCAAAGCCAACTTTGGCGATCCGAGGGTTAGCCGTGTTTTATTGCAGAGAAATCAAATTCATCTTACCGGCGGCGGAGACCACCACCATGTGGTTGGGAGGGACAACTTCCCAATCTGCCCGAAAGGTCAGTGGTTCGGAGGCAATGATGATAGCGTGTGGTTCGCCTTGGGGGGGCACCATCTGGCAGATGCCCTCCTTACACTCAAACCGGTGCCCGCAGGAATAATACAGCGATGCCGGCGGTACTGCGGGGTCAGTGGTGTAGCGCGTCACCATCACAGTGTTGCCATCACTGACCGCAAAATTCAACAGGCTACCCTGCACGATGCCCGCCTCCGCATTCCATTGCTCTAGTTGCCGGATCGTGGTGATCATCGCCGTTTGGAGTTGGTCCGGCGGATAAGTACCTCGCGGGTCCTCCAGTTGGTTCATAAACAGCCCAAAGGCGTGTTCAGAATCGGTTGTCCCGTAGATGTGATGGTAGATGTCATCGCGGAGCGATGCCCGCAGACGGCGTTTGATACGGGGAAAGTCTGCCAGCACACCGTTGTGCATCCACAAAAAGCGCCCCATCTGGAAGGGATGGCAGTTGAGTTCCGTCACGGGTAAACCGGGAGATGCCGCCCGCACATGGGCAAAAATTAGTTTTGCCCGAATTTTCTCCGCCAACCGTTTTAAGTTCTGATTGCTCCACGCGGGCGAGACACTGGTGATAAAGCAAGGAATATCATCAATTTCCGGTACATACCAACCCACACCGACGCCATCGGCATTCATGGGATGAGATAATTCTTCCGCATGGTAACTTTGATGAATCAGAGAGTGCGCCGGATGGGTGACCATATCTGCCATCAATGTCTCATTGCCGTAATATACCAAAAAGCGGCACATATCCCTATCTCCACAAAAAAAGGTAGGTGAATGATTCACCTACCCATCATATCATATCCTAAACCGGATGGCAACGTTTTTTTGGCACTATTTGCCGGCGTCATCCTGTGCCATAATGTATTCCGCGGTGAGTTCAATTTCCACCTCATCACCCACCACCAGACCGCCATTATCCAGCGTTTTACTCCAACTAACACCATAATCTTGGCGGTTGATGGTCAACCCGCCACTGATGCCAATGCGGGTATTCCCCCACGGATCGGTGAGTTTACCCAGCACTTCAAACGGGATTTCCACTTCTTTTGTGACGTCGCGGATGGTCAAATCACCAATGGCGAGATACCCCTTCCCTTGCTTCTTGATCTGTTTGCTGACAAAGGTGATCGTCGGATAGGTCTCCGCGTCGAGAAAATCAGCACTGCGTAAATGCTCATCCCGTTTGGGTTCGTCCGTATCGATACTCGCCACTTGGATGGTCGTTTTCACCGATGATTTGGACGGGTCCGTATCATCCCAAATCAACGTGGATTCATACTCCTTAAACTCCCCTTTGGTTTTGCTGATGACCATGTGCTTCACCGCAAACCCAATGTGAGAATGTGCGGGATCAATGGTGTAGGTATCGGCGGCAAATGTGACACCGGAAAACACGAACGCGATCAGGGTCGCGAAAGCGAAAATGTGTTTCATCGTAAAACCTCCTTACTAAAGAAAGTGGAAAAAATAAACAAACAAATTGTGATAAAGAGGGAGGAACCGGTTGTAACACCCCTTTTTTTAATCATTACCGTGAGACAATCACGATGGTATTGCGAAAGTGTGATGATTGTAATACGGGTTGCAGATTATCAATTCAAATCAAATAACAGAAATTCTGCCGGAGCGGTTGCTGTTACGGTGAGCGTTGATTCCTGACAAATTGCCGCCCCGTCACCGGCGTTCAGCGAGTCGCCGTTGAGTTCAATGGCACCGTGGATCAGTTGCAACCAACCATAGCGCCCTTCAGCGAAGGTGTGAGACAGTGTCTGCTGGGGGGCTAAGCATGAAGCATACACATTCACATCCTGATGGATATGTAGCGAGCCATCTCGTCCCCCGCGAGAGGCGATCAAACAGAGTCGATCCGTTTTCATTTCTGGGTCAAACCGTTGTTGGTCATAGCGAGGGGTTAATCCGCGGGTTTCGGGCAAAATCCAAATTTGCAACAAGTGCGTTTTTTCGGTGTGGGAGGGGTTGTATTCACTATGGGTAATACCCCTACCGGCGCTCATGACCTGTACCTCATGCGGTTTGAGCGTTTCGAGATGGTTCATGCTATCGCGGTGGGCAAGTTCACCCGAAATCAGGTAGGTGATAATCTCCATATTATTATGCGGATGCGTACCAAACCCCTCGCCGGGATCGATCCAGTCTTCATTCATCACCCGCAATTGACGAAATCCCATATGGTCTGGGTGGTAATAATTGGCAAAAGAAAAGGTGTAGCGCGTATCCAACCAGCCGTAGTTGGCGTGACCTCGTTCGCCAGAGGGTCTGAGAGTTATCATGACATCTCCTTATTGCTCATCTAACGTGATAAAAATAGAGCGGCGCGGGTTGCCCCCCATGGCTTTCGTTTTGTGCCCTTTGCCGGTGGTATCTTCTACGAGGAGGATGTCACCGGCGCGGAAGGTACGCACCTCGCCCCGGCTGGTTTCGATCTCAATCGCGCCATCCAGCATAATGATGTATTGTCGCTGGGGGGCGTTGTGCCAGTCGTAGTTGTAATCAGCGTCATTTTCCCGAAAAATAATACCCGTTGCCGGATGTGGTTTCGAGAGCCGTCCGATGTCTCCGGCATCATCCAGCGGAATTTCGATCACCTCAAAGCGGGAATCGCCGTTATCATCACTGTATAAGCGAGTAATGGTCATTTGAAGCGCTCCACCCATTGGGCAAAATGGTGCATAAATTTGCCCAGAAAATCGCGAGTAAGTCCATCGATGAGGTTACCATCTTTATCGAATTTTTCTTGAGCTTTCGCGATGAGAATTTCAGGTTTATTCATCACCATCATGTTTTGGCTCGCGGTCAAGACTTGTCGCAGATGGTTTTGTGCCCTTACCGTACCATACTGCCCCATCGTCGCCCCGATAATTGCCGCCGGTTTTCCGTGCAACGGTCGTGGCGGCCGGGAAGCCCAGTCAATCGCATTTTTCAAGACACCCGGAATCGAGTAATTATACTCGGGTGTAGCAAACAGCACCGCATCCGCTTGGTCAATCGCTTTCTTCAAGTGTTTCACTGCCGGGGGGTCGCCTTCAGATTCCACATCCCCATTGTAAAGTGGAATATCATTGAGGTCAAAGATGTTCATCAAGAGATGATCTGGCGCGACATCTTGTACCGCGCGCAACAGCATTTTGTTGTACGACTTTTGCCGAAGACTACCGGCGATACCCAAGATTCTCAAATTATTCATTGCCTTCACCCTCCTGTCTTTTCCCTAGTTTACGGCAAAGCTGGCCCAGGGTCTCTTGTTCTTCTGCGCTCAGGGCGCTCATTTCTGCCATAATTGCCGCCACATGCCCGGGGAAAATCTCCTGAATCAGAGCTTCTCCCTTTTCTGTCAGATGGATTTCATACTTGCGGCGGTCTTGCACACTGCGGCGCCGCTCGACCAACCCGTTTTTTTCCAGATTATCGATCACCATTGTGATGTTCCCACCGCTCTTTAACAGTTTTTGGGAAAGCTCCGTTTGGCACATGGAACCCAAATGATACAATGCCTCTAGCACCCCAAACTGAGACCCGGAAAGCCCCCCGGTCGTGTTGGATTGATTCAAACGCGCATGAAGTGATTCGTTGGCGCGGGTGAATTTGATAAACGTATTTAGTGCCCGTATTTCATCTTCTGTACCGTGATAATGGGTACCCATGTGTTCCCTTTTTTAATGGTTTTGAACCGTCGTGTAGTGTTTATGTTTCATGTTATATAATTTAATGTTTAATTATTTAACTACGGGTTATATAATCCATAAAAAGAACACTGTCAAGAGAAAAATGAAAATACATTGACAAAAAGAGATGCGTGTGTTAGAATCGCCGAAAATTAGGGAGAAAACCTCATGCCCCAAATCAACCCATCAAAAGTCCTCTCCCCCAAGAATCCTCTATCCCGAATCGAGTGGTTATGTAAACAGGGAGAAACTCTTCTTTATGCCGACCCAGAGACCGCACTCGCCTACGGCATGGATGCTTTAAACCTCGTTGAGCAGCATCAAAATATGTTAGGAAAGGCCAGAGCCCTAGCGCTAATCGGGGGTGTCCACATTGTACAGGGTAATTTCAATTCTGTCCTAGACTATCTGAATCAAGCTTTACAGCTATATTCAAACCTGAAGAATACACTAGGAATGGCGGGTTGTTACAATCGAATCGCGTCACTCTATTTTATACAGGGCCATTACGAAGCAAGTTTGACCATGTACCAGCGTGCCCAACGTCTGTATGAACAAGATCGGGGCGAACCGTTGTCATACGCGAGGGTGTTGGGAAATATAGGAATTCTGTATGTGCGGCACGGCGACTATTCTACCGCGTTGGAATATCACTTAAAGGCTTTAAGCATTTATCAACGCTTTGATAACCAAGCGGGAATTGCGAGTATATTTCATCATTTAGCCGCCCTGTATTATGAACAAGGCAACCTGCAAATGGCGCAAGAGTACAATTTTCGGGCACTTTCGATAGAAGAACAGCAGGGGAATTTGCTTCGAGTCGCTTATCTGCTGACCAATATTGCAACCACTTACGTTGATCTAAAAAAAAATGATCAGGCGATTACGTATGAAACCAAGGCAATCGATATCAAAAATAGGCTCAATAACCCGCACATGCTTGCAGATTCTTACACAACGCTAGGTTTGGCGTATGAGGGATTACAGGAGTACACCAAAAGCTTGGATTATCATCTACAAGCACTGACAATCCGTCAAGAGGTTGGGGATAACAACGGTCAGTTGATCTCGATACTAAACATCGGCAATATATATAATCAATTAGGCCACTATACCTCTTCGATTGATATTCTGAAAAAGGGTGTAGAATTGAGTGAACAACAGGGTCAACCTCGCTTAAAATCAGATGCGCTTGCCCGTTTGGCATGGGCATATCTGAAGTTGAACCAGCTTGAAATCGCCCTAGACACCGGCTTAGCGGCGCTGACCATTGCCCAAGAGATTCAGGCAACAAAACAAATTCAGTACGCTGCGGAATGGCTCTGCCAGATTTATGAACAACAGGGAGATTACCAGCATGCCGTTGAGTATCTTCGACTTGCCAAACAAACCAGTGAAGCACGGTTGAATACCGAAAATACCCGCCAACTCAACCAGATGCAAATGCAGTACGAAGCCCAGAAAAAAGAACAGGAACTCAGCCATCTCCACCAGGAATTGATTCTGCACAAAAAAGAACTCAAAACCATTGCCTTTACCGTAATTCATCAACATGAACTACTGTTTGAAACAAAGAAAAAATTAACGGACATCCTTGCTAACCCCTCTTCCAAGAAAAAGTTACGCGAATTTATGCATTGGTTTGAAAATCAGATTGACCCCGACAGAACGTGGGTCCAGTTTCAGCGATATTTCAAGCAAGATCAACATGATTTTTTAAACCGTTTAACCGAAGAATTTCCGAGCCTCACAGAACAACAACTCAAAATTTGTGTACTGATTCGTTCTGAATTTCATACGAAAGAAATTGCCCGCCTCCTATACATCACTGAGCAAAGTGTTCGTAAGCACCGCCAACGTATCCGCCGCAAACTCCATTTAGAAAAAAAACGGTCCCTCTCGGTGTTTTTAGTATCCTACTGATTCCTCTCACTAACATTGAACCCCTAAATTTTCGCCCGCATAAACAAAAAATATCGCCTAGCAAAGTTATAATAAAGGGCTTTACCTCGGGGTGTCACTTTTTGACCGCTTACCCAAATTCACACTATAGATATATTTATGAAATATTCAC